>CAZRGY010000603.1:0-2677 GCA_964599715.1 uncultured Verrucomicrobiota bacterium
TTCGCCCAAAATCCGCTTGATGTTTTCCCTGCATTGGTGTTTGCTGGGCGCGGAGCTCTGTCCGGGCTCCGGTAAGGCATCGGGCCTTCCGGTTTTTGTCGCGTGACGAGCTCAAGCCGGGCATATTCTGAGCCGGCCCGATTCGTTTCCCGATTGTCCGAGGGGTTTAGACTCCGGGACTACGCCCGAATTTGTGAATTTCTTCACGCCTCAACGGCGGAGCAGCTCACGGAACCGTAATGAGGAGGATTCCCTGAACATGGAGTATGGAAAGTGGCTTCCGCCGGATATCTCGACTCATGGCCAAGGCATCGATGCCCTCATCTGGGCCCTCCATGTCTTCATGGTCATCATTTTCGTCGGCTGGGGCATCTTCATGGCCTACTGCCTGTACAATTTCCGCAGCCGCCCAGGACACAAGGCTGCCTATGAACCCATAAAGGCGGCGGCTTCCAAGTACCTCGAGGTCGCCGTTGTCTTCGTCGAGATCCTCCTGCTCTTCGGCCTTTCGATGCCTGTCTGGGCGAAATACAAGACGGAAGTAGCGGCGACGGAGGATGCCCTCCGGGTTCGAGTCGTCGCGCAGCAGTTCGCGTGGAACATCCACTACGCCGGTGATGACGGCGTCTTTGGCCGCACCGATCACAAGCTCGTCGATGAAAGCCTCAATCCCATCGGGCTGGATTCCACCGATCCCGCCGCAGAAGACGACCTGGTCATGATCAACCAGATGTACGTCCCAGTGAACAAGAAGATCGCCGTCTACCTCTCGTCCAAGGACGTGATCCACTCCTTCGCGCTCCCGACGCTGCGCGTCAAGCAGGACGCCATCCCCGGCATGGAAATTCCGGTTGCCTTCGAAGCCAAGGAGACGGGCTTCTCAGAGATCGCCTGCGCCCAGCTTTGCGGTCTCAGCCACTACCGCATGCGCGGCGAAGTTCACATCGTTGCTCAGGAAGATTTCGACGCCTGGTACGCAGAAAACACCGATGACGAATTCGTCGATTTCGACGATTTCGACGACTTCTAAAGAGGACGAACCGAACCCATGAGCGATCCGCACGGCCATCACGAGCACCACGGGCACGAATTGCCCTTCTGGAAGAAATACATCTTCTCGGTCGACCACAAGGTCATCGGCGTCCAGTACTCCATAACTGCCCTTGTGTTCCTTTTCTTCGGCTTCCTCCTGATGACGCTCATGCGCTATCAGCTGGCCTACCCCGCGGGCGTAAACGCCACCACAGGCGAAGCCGCCCCGGCGTTCATCAAGGCTTTCTTCGTCTGGTTCGGCTCACTCTTTGGCGAACGTGCCATGCCTGATGGCATCATGGCTCCGGAGTTCTACAACGAACTCGGCGCCATGCACGGCACCATCATGGTCTTTCTCGGCGTCGTGCCGCTCGCCGTCGGCGGTTTCGGGAACTACGTAATGCCGCTTCAGATCGGCGCGCCGGACATGGCTTTCCCCAAACTCAACATGGCCAGCTACTGGCTCTTCTTCGTGGGCGGCGTCATCATGGTCGCCAGCTTTTTCCTGCCGACCGGCGCCGCCCAGTCCGGCTGGACTTCCTATCCGCCCCTCGCCAACCTCGCCCAACCTGCAGAGAACATGCTTTTCACGGGCCAGAGCTTCTGGCTCATCGGCATGCTCTTCCTGATCTTCTCCTCGCTCCTGGGTTCCGTGAACTTTATCGTCACCATTACCCACATGCGCGCCAAGGGCCTGACCATGTTCCGCCTTCCGCTCTTCGTCTGGGCCCAGCTGGTCACCTCGTTCCTCCTTCTGCTGGCTTTCCCGCCGCTACAGGCTGCCGGAACGATGCAACTCGTCGATCGCGTGTTTGGCTCCAGCTTCTTCATGCCCTCAGGACTCGTCGTCAGCGGGCAGATCCCGGAGGTCAGCGGCGGCGGGAATCCTCTCCTCTGGCAGCACCTCTTCTGGTTCTTCGGTCACCCCGAAGTCTACGTCCTCATTCTTCCGGCCTTCGGCATCATCAGCGAAATTATCGCCAACAATACGCGCAAGCCCATCTGGGGCTACCGCACCATGGTTTACTCCATGATCTTCCTGGGCTTTATGTCCTTCATCGTCTGGGCCCATCACATGTTCATGACCGGCATGGGCGTCGCTATCAGTAACTTCTTTCAGATCACAACAATGATCATCTCGGTCCCTTCGGTCATCCTTCTGACCTGCCTGCTTCTCAGCCTCTGGGGCGGAAATATCCGGTTCAACTCGCCGATGCTTTTCGCACTGGCCTTCCTTCCGATGTTTGCAATTGGCGGCCTCACGGGCCTGCCGCTTGGCCTGACCGCCTCGGACATCCACCTGCATGACACCTACTACGTCATCGGCCACTTCCACTACGTCGTTGCCCCCGGCACCGTGTTCGGCCTCTTTGCGGGGATATACTACTGGTTCCCCAAGGTCACCGGACGAAAGATGAGCGAGACCCTTGGCCAGCTCCATTTCTGGATATCTTTCCCCGCGATGAATATGCTCTTCATGCCCATGTTCTTCGCGGGCATGGCGGGCGCACTTCGCCGCGGCTACGACCCCAGCGTCTATCAGTACATCGCCGAAGTGCAGGGCCTCACACGCATGTCCTCTTGGGGGGCGTGGCTGCTCCTCGTCGGGCAGCTTCCCTTCATCGTCAACTTCTTCCTCAGTATC
>CAZRGY010000604.1:0-2674 GCA_964599715.1 uncultured Verrucomicrobiota bacterium
GTCCCGGGGTACTTTCCATTCAAACCAGGTGCGCGAACTGATCTTGAGCGACAAGGGAGTGACGCTGGCGGACATCTATACGGCGGGCGGCGAGGTGTTGATGGGCACGCTGCGCTGGGAAAAGGAAAGCGCGGAGCGGGTGGCCCGGGAGGTGGCCGAAGTGGCGGCGAAATTGAAACGCGTGAGCCTGGATGCGGAGGAAGCGGTGCTGGAAGTGCGGGCGAAATCCCTGCAGACCGAACTGGTGGCCAAGCAGGTGGAAAAAACTTTGCTGCAACGCACCACCAACCTCCGCAAAGGGGAGCTTTCGCAAGGCCACCTCCGGCTGCGGGAGTTGCGGAGCGGTGATGCCACGAAGTCCAAGCGCGCCGGGAGGAAATCGTGAATTCAGGCAAAACAGTGAAATTCCGATTGTATGTGGCGGGGGATACGCCGAATTCCGCGCTGGCGCGGGCGAACCTGACGGCCCTGTGCCAGAAGTATCTGCTGGAGCGGCACGAGATCGAGATCGTGGATGTCTTCCGGGAACCCAAGCGCGGGCTGGCGGACGGGGTGTTCATGACGCCGACCCTGCTTAAAATCGAGCCCGAGCCCACGCGGAAGATAGTGGGCAATCTCAGCCAGACGGCCATCGTGCTGCAAACCTTGGGATTTGAGAACGCAAACCGATGAGTCTGAAAATCTTGTCTCTCCACAGGGACGTTAACGAGGAAATTACCGCGCTCATTGAAACGTTGCTCACAACGGAGCGGCGGCTGGAGGAGCTGACCGAAGGGCAAGTGGACAGCGTGATGGGGCCGGACGGCCAGACGATCATGCTGGGGCGCGCCCAAGAGCAATGGCGGCGCAGTGAAGCGGGCAAGGAAGCGGCCATTCTCAATGCGCTGCCCGCGCATATCGCCCTGCTGGATAACAGTGGGAACATCGTCGCCACGAATGAGTCATGGCGGCGGTTTGCGGAAGTCAACCGGGGGCTTAACCCTGGTCAGGCCACGGGGCTCAATTATCTCCAAGTCTGTGATCACGCGGTCGGAGACGGGGCGGCGGATGCGCGGTTGGCGGCCGAAGGCATCCGGGCGGTGTTGAGCGGCCAGGCGAAGGTTTTTTCGATGGAGTATGCCTGTCCTTCGCCCACCCAACAGCGGTGGTTTTTGATGCGGGTGAATCCTTTGGCGGAGGATGAGCTGCGGGGGGGCGTGGTGATGCACATCAACATCTCCGAACGCAAGGAGGCGGAGGAGCATTTGCAGGCGAGCGAAGCCAGCATGTCGCTCGCCCAGCGGATCGCCCATATCGGGAGTTGGGAACTGGACCTGACCGACAACAAGGGCATGGACCGGGGGGCACTCCGCTGGTCGGATGAGAGTTTTCGCATCGCGGGCTATGGGCCGGGAGCAGTCGAGGTGAGCAATGATCTATTTTATGGGCTGGTCCATCCAGATGACCGGGAGCTGGTAAGGGAGGCCGTGGCGAAGGCGATCCAAAAACGGAGCGAATATTCTTTGGTAATCCGGTTAATCCGACCGACGGGCGAGGTGAGGACGGTGCAAGAGATCGGCCAGGTATTCTTTGAACCAGAAACAGGCAGGCCGCTGAAAATCGCCGGCATGATCCAGGATGTCACGGAGCGCTACGCGGCGGAGCAGGCACTGCGGACGAGTCTGGCGGAGTTCCGCGCCTTGTCCGAGGCCATGCCGCAAATCGTCTGGGTCGCCAGGCCGGACGGCAGCAATGTGTATGTGAATCAGCAATGGGCGGATTACACGGGGATGCCGCTGAAAGAGGGCCTAGGCGAAGGGTGGATCCAATCGTTCCACCCGGAGGACTATGAACGGTCGATGGCAGCCTGGAGACTGGCCACCGGGGACGAGCCTTTCTCTGCCGAAATCCGGATACGGCGCGCGGATGGAGTTTATCGCTGGTGGCTGGCCCAGGTCGTGGCGGTGAAAGATGCCGCCGGTAACATTCAAAGATGGATCGGGACCAGCACGGACATCGACGAACTGAAGCAGGCGCAAATACGGGTGGTGGAACAGGCCGAGTTCCTAGACGCTTCGCATGAGGCGATCGTGGTGATGGACCTGGAGGACTGCATCATCTTTTGGAACAAGGGGGCCGAGCGGGTTTACGGCTACCAGGCGGGGGAGGCGCTGGGGCACAAGTCCCAGGAACTGCTCTACCGGGAACCGGTGAAATTCGCCAAGGCGCTTGCGCTGGTGTTACGCGATGGTGAATGGGAGGGTGAGATGCTCAAGCGCACCAAGGGCGGAACCGAGCTCACGGTGGATGCACGCTGGAGTCTGGTGCGGGACGCGCAGGGGCGGCCGAAGTCTGTACTGTCTATCAACAGCGACATCACGGAGAAGAAAAAACTGGAGAGCCAATACCTCCGGGCCCAACGGATGGAAAGCATCGGCACGCTGGCGGGCGGGGTGGCGCATGACCTGAACAATGTGCTGGCACCGATCCTGATGGGGGTGGAAATCCTGAAAGATTCCGTGACGGACGCGGAAGGACTGGCGGTCCTGGATACCCTGCAGGGCAGTGCGCTGCGGGGCGCGGAACTGGTGAAGCAGGTGCTGTCCTTCGCCCGGGGGGTGGAGGGCCGCCGGATCGTGATCAATCCCGTCCATGTCATGCGTGACCTGACCAAGATCATGCGGGACACGTTCCC
>CAZRGY010000605.1:0-2672 GCA_964599715.1 uncultured Verrucomicrobiota bacterium
GCCAGCCCTACCTGAAATCGCACGCCCTCACCAACATTGCGTGGAACGAGGAGACGCGGCGTCTCTATGAGGAGCACAACAAACCCGACCGCGGTCTGGAGTTTCGGAACCTCAAGAGCTTGTTTGGGAAGGTGATGACGACCGGTGAGCCGGTCATTGCCAATGATCCCTCCAGCGACCCGCGCCGCTGTGGCTTGCCGCCGGGCCATCCGCCGCTGAACGCTTTCCTCGGCGCGCCGATCAAGGTCGCCGGTGAACTGGTCGGCATGATTGGCATTGCCAACCGCAAGGGCGGCTACAATGAAAAGCTGATTGAAGAGATCGAGCCGCTGCTGGCGACCTATGGCAACCTGATTCTGGCCCGCCGCAACCGCATCGCCCGACAGAAGGTGGAGGCGGCCCTGCGCGAGAGCGAGGAGCGCCACCGCCTGCTGTTCGAGGGCAGTCGTGATGCGATGATGATGTTTCGTCCGCCGGAATGGCATTTCACCTCGGTGAACCCGGCCATGATCGAGCTGTTTGGCGTCGGCTCCGCGGGCGGCTGGCGGCAGCTGGGGCTGCTCGACCTGATGCCGGAGCGCCAGGCTGATGGGACGGTATCCGCGGCCAGCCTAGCGGCCCGGATGAGCGAGACACTGGAACAGGGCTCGCGCTTTGTTGAATGGGAGTTCCGTCGCCAGGATGGCACGACCTTTCCCGCCACGCTGCTGCTGGACCGTCTGGAAATCGACGGCCAGCGCTTCGTGCTCGCCACGGTGCGCGACATCACCCTGCAGAAGCAGGCGGAGCTCGCCATGCGCGACCACAGCATCCGTCTGGAACGCCTTGTGCTGGAGCGCACGGCGCAGCTGGCCGAAAGCGAGCGTTTCCTGCGCGCCGCGATCGATGCGCTCTCCTCGCACATCGCCGTCATTGATGGCGATGGCTGTCTTGTGGCCACGAACGTTGCCTGGCGTCGCTTTGGTCAGAAAATCGGCATTCCGGAGGACTGCATGGTGGTCGGCACCGATTATCTGAAGTGCTGTGATCAGGCGGCGAAGAACGGCGTCGAGTCCGCGGGGCAGCTGGCCGCGCATCTGCGCGATGTCATAGGCGGGCGTGTTGATTCGATCGACTTTGAGTTTCGCTGTCCGTATTCCGATGAGGAATTGTGGTTTCTCACACGCATCACCCGGTTCCCGGGTGGCGGGGCGGTGCGCATTGTCATCGCACATGAAAACATCACCTCGATCAAGCAGTCTCAAAAGCGCGTTGAGCAGAGTCAGCAGGAGTTTGAAAAGCTCTTTGAGTTTGCGCCTGACGCCATGATCATGGTCGACTCGGCAGGCGGCATTCTCAGGGTCAATCGACGGTTGGAGGATGTTTTTGGCTACCTGCGCAGCGATCTGGTTGGAAGACCCATGAGCACCCTGGTTCCGGGCAGTGCCACTTGCCAGAACCTCCTGGCAGAAAGTCCCGAAGGCCAACCGTTGATCCTGCCGGACGCCAACATTCAGGCGCGCCGCATGGACGGTGGCATCCTGCCTGTCGAGGTCAGTGTCAGCCTGCTCAGTCATGAGGATGGCCGACGGCTCATCGCGTTGCGCGACCTCACGGAAAGACTTGCCCGCGAGAATCGCGAGCGCCATGCCCAGCGCCTGGAAAGCCTGGGCACCCTGGCCGGTGGTGTCGCTCACGATCTCAACAACACGCTGAGTCCGGTGTTGATGTGCGTCGATTTGCTCCGACTCGATTGTCCCGGGCACGGCTCCCAGCATGTGGATGTCATTGAGCAATCGGCGAAACGGGGGGCTGATCTCGTGCGCCAGTTGCTTACCTTTGCCAGGGGGGCTGAAGGTGAGCGTGTGCTCATTCAGGCGAGTCAGCAGTTGCAGAGCATCGTCAAGTTCATCCGTGGCAGTTTCGACAAGTCGATCAAGGTCGACACCAAGTTCGACGAGCATCTGCCGCCGGTGCTCGGTGATGTCACCCACCTGCACCAGGTGCTGCTCAATCTCTGTGTCAATGCCCGTGATGCCATGCCCAACGGCGGGGCGCTGGTGATTGAGGCGCATCCTTTCGAGGTGGATGCCGCCTTTGCCGCCTTCGTTCCCGAGGCCGTGCCGGGACGCTATCTGCAGCTTGTCGTGCGCGATACCGGGGTGGGGATTCCGCCGGAGATCATTGACCGCATTTTTGATCCGTTCTTCACGACCAAGGCTCCGGAAAAGGGCACCGGTCTCGGTTTGTCCACGGTCATGGGCATCGTCAAATCCTATGGTGGCTTCATCCGCGTCAAAAGCGAAGCCGGACGCGGCACCACGTTTGAGGTCTATTTGCCAGCCGCGAATGAGCTGGCCACCGAGTTTGAACCGGAAGTCGCCGCCGGCCCCCTTGGCAGCGGTGAGTTTGTGCTGGTTGTCGACGATGAGGCCATCATCCGCGAGACGCTATCGACCCTGCTGACACGCCTGGGCTTTGAGTCGATTGCCGCCGCCGACGGCGCCGAGGCCCTCATCCAACTCGGACAGTACAGCGATGAGATCAAGCTGGTCATCACCGACATCAACATGCCGGTCATGGACGGCGTGGCCCTGGCGCGCATTCTGCGGCGCATGACGCCTGATTTGCCCATCATCGCCATGACCGGTTTGCAGGACGAGGAGCGGCTGGTGCAGTTGCGCGAACTTGGC
>CAZRGY010000606.1:0-2661 GCA_964599715.1 uncultured Verrucomicrobiota bacterium
CCGGCAGATCGCAGAGTTCGGTGAGCGTGGCGAACAAATCGACGAGACTCACGGGCTGCGGGCACACCGAGCCGGCCCGCGTGCCCTCGGGAAGGCCGGGTGCCCCTTTCGGCACAAGCACCATCAGCGGAACCCTCGCACACACGCGCCAGCCGGTGAATTTCTGCCAGTGCTCTTTCTCACCGAGATGCCAGCCGTGATCGCTCCACAGCACGACGATGGTGTTGTCGCGATTCGGGCTCCGTTCCAAGGCATCGAGGACCCGTCCGAGCATGGCGTCGGCGAAGTGAATGGAGGCGAGGTAAGCCTGGATGCCCTGCTTCCACTGTTTATGCTCCTGGATGTGGGCGAAGTAGCGATTGCGGCCGATGCGCTGGCCAACGGGCGGCACGTCGTCGAGATCGTCGGCTTTGTAGCCTGGCGGAAGCTGGATGGATTCGAGCGGGAAAGGCTCGAAGTATTCTTTCGGCACAAACCACGGCTCGTGCGGACGATAGATGCCGCAGGCGAGGAAGAAGGGTTTGTCGTGGGTCCGCCCCAGCTGCTCGCCAATCCACTTCGTCACGAGCCAGTCGCCACCGAACTGCTCGTCGGTCACGTCGAGCGCAGCCCAGTCGGTCTCGACGTATTGCCAGTCGCCTGCGCGCGGCAGGTTCACGGGGCGCTTTTTTGGATAAAAGGTGCGCGGGAAGGGATCGTTCTTGGTTTTATCAGGAAAGTAGTCGTCCCAGCTTTGAGGGTCGATCATGTAGTGCAGCAATTTACCCGAACCGGCTGACCAGTAGCCATGCCGTGAAAAATAGCGCGGCAGCAGCTCCGCCTGCGGCAGCACTTCGCGCATCTTTTGGGTGTTTTGATAGAGGCCCGAGCGATGGGGCGGCAATCCGCTGAAGATGGCGGTGCGGGAGGGATTGCACGAGGCTGCCGGGCAGTAGGCATTGTTGAAGAGCACACCCTCGGCAGCAAGCCGGTCAAAGTTCGGCGTCTTCGTCTGCGGATGCCCGCCCATGCAGCCGATCCAGTCATTGAGGTCATCCACGGCGATGAAGAGGACGTTCGGCGGGGGGGCGGCGAAGGCTGTGCCAGCACTGAGCGTGAGGGCGGAGAAGCAGAGTCGAAAAAGCGATTTCATGGAGGTCGAAGTTTTCATTTGTCCGTCTCTTTGACTGGCAACCTAGCATTCGTTTCACGAAGCCAAAGGTCGAGTTTGTCGGCAAGACGCGCGGCGAGTTCGGGTGATTCGGCAGCGAGATTCTTCTTCTCGCCGATGTCCTTGCTCAGGTCGTAAAGCTGCAGCGAATCGTCGTCGTAATATTTGATGAGTTTGTAGTGGCCTTCGCGGATGGCGCTGCCGAGGCGGTTCTGTTTGTGAAAGGCGTAGTTGGGGTAATGAAAATAGAGGCTGTCGCGCTCGAAGTCGGCGGATTGCGTGAACAGCGGCACGAGGCTTTTGCCATCGAGGGGATGATCGGGAGCGGGAGACAAGCCGGCCACATCCAGAAATGTGGGATAGCAGTCGGTGCTGATCACAAGAGTGTTGTTGGTCGTGCCAGGCTCGATCCTGCCTGGCCAGCGAACGATCCAGGGCACACGGATGCCTCCTTCGTAGAGCATGCCTTTGACACCCCGCAGGGGCTTGTTGTCGCCGTGATAGCCGCCGTTGTCCGACGTAAAAAGGATCAGGGTTTTCTCGCGCAGGCCGGCCTCATCGAGCGCCTTGAGGAAGCGGCCGATGGCGGCGTCCATGCCTTCAATCATCGCGGCATAGATCGGATCTTTGAGGCCTCCGCGCTGGCGGTATTTTTCGATCAACTCCTCCCGTGCCTGCATCGGGTAATGCACGGAATAAGGCCACCAGTTGAGGAAGAACGGGCCGTCGCGATGCGCTCGGATGAACTGGATGGCCTCGTCGGCGAGACGCTCAGGCAGGTATTCACCGACTGGTCCATCGGGTAGCGTCGGGTTCCTGTAGGGCGAAAAATAGCTGCGCGGGCCGCCGCTGGATTCCCCGCCGATGTTGCGCTGAAACCCCTGGCGATCAGGGAAAAGTTCACGAGCCGTGATTTTTCCATCGCCCTTGGGTGGCACGTGGGAGAGGTGCCACTTGCCAACGTGGGCGGTAGCGTAGCCTGCTGCGGAGAGGCGTTCGGCGATGGTGACCTCAGCGAGCGGCAGATGGCGAATGTTTTCCGCCTCCTGCAATGAAGAACCCTCCAGCGCAAAACCATCCGGGTGACCGGGGGCATGGTTGGTCAACCGCAGGCGTGCCGGAGATTGTCCCGTCATCATGGCGGCACGAGTGGGTGAGCAAACGGGCGAGGCGGCATAGGCCTCAGTGAAGCGCATGCCTTCGGCCGCCAGTTGATCGAGTGCGGGCGTGTCCAGCTTGCCATTGCCCTGGCAGTGAAGATCCATCCAGCCCAGATCGTCCGCCATGATGACGACGATGTTGGGAGGCGATGCGGCCCGGCAGATTACCGGCAGGATCAACAAAAGCAGACCAAGGCGATGATGCGTTAGCAATCGGTTCATAGAGTGACGAATTCGTTTTGCATCCTGCCAGTCACGCGGGCAGCGTGTTCCTCCACGAAGAGGTTGATCTCGGTGCGCACTACGAATTCGGTCAGATAGATCGCGGGCTCGATGGAGAAGCAGGTCCAG
>CAZRGY010000607.1:0-2657 GCA_964599715.1 uncultured Verrucomicrobiota bacterium
GTGAAAGTGGGTCAGGAAGCCCGCGTGAAAGTCGGGGCCTATCCGGACAAGGTGTTCACCGGCAAGGTGGACCTTATCAATCCTGAGATCGACCCCACTACGCGTACCGCCGAGATCCGCCTCATGGCTCCGAACGCAGAAGGGTTGCGCGCCCGGGTCGGCAACGCCAACCTCAAGCTGCGTCCGGGCATGTTCGCCCGGGTGGAACTGGTCACTGGCCGTCGTGAAGATGGCCTGGTCATCCCGGAAAGCGCGCTCGTCGCCGGTCTCGAGAACTTTTCCGTGTATCGCATGACTACCAACATCGTGACCACGAATAATACAGTCACGACGAACATCACGGCACATGTGCAACCCGTGAAGCTGGGTGTCCGCATGCCGGGCAAAGTGGAGATCGCCTCCGGTCTCACCGTCAACCAGGACATCGTCGTCAGCGGCACGCAGAAACTGGTGGACGGTTCCAAGGTGGTCAACAGCCCGGATGTTCCCGCTGGTGCCACGAACGCGCCCGCTGCCACCACTAACGCCCCGGCCAAATAACTTGTCGTATGTCGCTCCCCGAACTTTGTATCCGCCGGCCGATCTTCGCCGTGATGCTCAATCTCTTGATTGTGCTCTTCGGCGTGGTCGGTTACCTGCGCCTCCCGGTGCGCGAGTTGCCGGACGTGGACCCGCCCATCGTCACCGTCACCACCGTGTATCGTGGTGCCAGTGCCGAAGTCATGGAAGCCGAAGTGACCGAACGCATCGAGCAAGAGGTCAACACCATCCCCGGCATCAAGACGCTCACCTCCATCTCCCGTGAGGAAGTCAGCATCATCACTGTGCGCTTCGAGCTGGACCGCCAGGTGGACGTGGCCGCGCAAGATGTGCGTGACCGCATCGCCCGGGCGCGGCAGTTGATGCCGGAAGACATCGAAGAGCCCATCATCGCCAAGCAGGACGCCAATGCCCAGGAAGTGCTCTGGATCGCGCTCTACAGCGACCGTTACTCCACACTGGAGCTGACGGAGATCGGTGAACGGCAATTCAAGGACCGCTTGCAAACGCTGCCCGGCGTGGGTGGCGTGAACTTCGGTGGTGAGAAACGCCAGGCCATCCGTGTGCGTCTCGACGCCAAGAAGATGGCCGCCCGCGAGATCACCGCCTCCGATATCACCCGTTTGTTCCGCGACAACTCCATCGAGCTGCCCTCCGGCCGCTTGGAAAATTATGACCGCGAGATGTCCGTCCGCACCTTGGGCAAGCTGAACCGCCCCGAGCAGTTCGAGAAGCTCATCGTGCGCTATCAGAACGGCGCGCCCGTGCGCCTCTCCGAGATCGCCGTCATCGAGATGGGCGTGGAAGAAGAGCGCACGATCGCGCGTTACAACCGCCGCCCCGCTGTGGGTCTCGGCATCGTGAAGCAATCCGAGGCGAATGCCGTGGAAGTCGCCGATGCAGTGAAAGCGGAAGTCGAGCGCATCAAACCCTTCCTGGCTGCGGGCGTGGAGGTGACCATCGCGTATGACTCCTCCACCTTCGTGCGGCAATCCATCGTGGAAGTGCAGGAGACGATCCTGATCGCTTTCGTGCTGGTGCTTATCATCATGCTCGCGTTCCTGCGGAATTTCCGCTCGACGCTCATCCCGATGATCGCCGTGCCCGTGTCCCTCATCGGCACGTTCATGATCCTCTACCTGCTGGATTACAGCATCAACATCCTCACCCTGCTGGCGATGGTGCTGGCGGTCGGTGTGGTCGTCGATGACGCCATCGTGGTATTGGAAAACATCTATCGCCACATCGAGGCGGGCATGACGCCGATGGACGCGGCGCTGAAGGGCGTGAAAGAGATCACTACCGCCGTCATCGCCATCACCATCACCCTGGTGGCAGTGTTCCTGCCGATCGCGTTCCAAAGCGGAACTACGGGTATTCTTTTCAAGGAATTCGCCGTGGCCACCGCGGGCTCAGTCGTCATCTCGGCCTTCGTGGCCTTGACCCTCACCCCTACCCTCTGCGCGCGCCTCTTGAAGCATGAACCAGGCAAGCACGGCAAAGTTTACTTGTTGCTGGAGCGCATCTTCAGTTCTTGGGATCGCGTCTATTCACGTTCCCTCGGCTGGGCCGTGCGCCATAAGTTCCTCATCGTGTTCGTGGCCCTGCTCACCATGGTGGGCACCTATGGGCTCTACACCAAACTGACGAAGGAATTCCTGCCGGATGATGACAAGGGTTATGTGTTCGTGATCATGTTCGCCCCGGAAGGTGCGACGAGCGAATACACGGACCAATTCGTGAAACAGGCGGAAGACATCGCCAATGAATACCCCGAAGTAATCGGTACCTTCTCCGCCGTGGCACTGGCGCGTGGCGCGCCGGGTGAGCCGGACTTCGGCATCATGTTCGTGCAGTTGAAAGACGGCAAACGCAAGTCGGCGATCGAACTCGCCCGCCCCGGCGGCATGGGTTCCATCTTCACCCGGCTCATCAGTGAGATCAAAGGCGTGCAGGCTATCACGGTGTTGCCAAAATCCACCGGCTTCTCCGCCGAGCAATACCAGCTCGTCCTGCAAGGCGGCGACCTGGAGCAGTTGGAAAAAGTGGGCAACATGGTGCGGGCCGAACTGGCTGGCGCAGGCTTCCTCGCGCAGCCGCGCTTGAACTTGAACTTC
>CAZRGY010000608.1:0-2653 GCA_964599715.1 uncultured Verrucomicrobiota bacterium
CGACCTTCTTGGCTGTTCCAGATGGTTTCATAGGTCTTTTCATAACACTTCATGTTGAGCGTGATAAAAGCCTCCGAGGCATTCATGATGCGGAGAAATTAAGGGAGAATGCGAGCGGTGGGCAAGCGGGAGTTTTAAAAGTGCTGCCCTTATCCCGGAGGGATGCCAGCCTGTAGCCGGTGGTCGAGCGAGGCACGAGCGATACCACCGGAAAGGATTAGGTTATCGTCGCACCCCGGAGCGGGTGCCAGCAGTTCGCAACGAATTCGCGTCAGAATGTTTTATCCGGCGCTGGCACCACCTGCCGGGGTGCTGGGATTTTTATCGTATATCCGGTGGTATCGCCCGCCAACGCGGGCTCAACCACCGGCTACAGGCTATCAAGCCTCCGGCTTGAGTTGAGTGATGGCAGTCCTTGGTCCCTTCTTCATCTTTCTCCGTAACACATTGCCTTTGCCCTGCGTCTATCTTGGGATTATGCTGCCGCTCATTCCTATGAAACGCACTTTTGCTTTGCTGCTGGGTTGCCTGCTCGCAGGCTTGTGGGCCGGGTCTGCTGAGGCCGCGACCGCCAAGAAACCGAATGTCCTCTTCCTCGCGGTGGATGACCTGAACGATTGGGTGGGCGCGTTTGGCGGGCATCCGCTGGTCAAGACACCGAACATCGACAAGCTGGCCAAGCGCGGCACCGTTTTCCTGAATGCGAATTGCCAGTCGCCCTTGTGCAATCCCTCCCGTACCAGCCTCATGCTCAGCGTGCGGCCGACCACCAGCGGGGTGTACGGGCTCGCGCCGTGGTTCCGCACGTTACCGGAGTTGAAAGATCGCGTGGCGTTGCCGCAGCATTTCAAGGCGAACGGCTACAAGACCTACACCGTGGGCAAGATCTACCATGGCGGTGCGGGTGGACCGAAGGCGCGCGCGACGGAGTTCGATGTCTGGGGCGCGCCCGGTGGTGTGGGCGTGAAGCCCGCGAAGAAACTCATCCCGCAGACGCCGATGGGGAATCATCCGTTGATGGATTGGGGCGTGTTCCCGCATGAGGACAAGGACAAGGGTGATTACCAGGTGGCGAGCTGGGTGGTGGACCGTTTGAAGGAGATGCCGAAGGATGAACCGTTCTTTCTTGCCGCCGGTTTCTTCCTGCCGCACGTGCCGATCTTCGTGACGCAGAAGTGGTATGATCTGTATCCGAATGATGATTCCGTGCTGCCGCCCTACCAGACGCATGATCGCGATGACACGCCGCGCTTCTCCTGGTATCTGCACTGGGAATTGCCGGAGCCGCGCTTGAAGTGGGTGCAGGATAATGACCAGTGGCGCAACATGTGCCGCTCGTATCTGGCCTCCGTGAGCTTTATCGATGCCCAGGTGGGCCGCATCATGGATACGCTAGAAGCCACGGGCCAGGCGGATAATACCGTCATCGTGCTCTGGGGCGATCATGGCTGGCATCTGGGTGAGAAGGATATCACCGGCAAGAACACGCTCTGGGAACGTTCCGCGCGCGTGCCCTTGCTCTTTGCGGGACCGGGTGTTTCCAAGAACGGTCGCTGCACGCAACCCGCCGAGTTGCTGGATATGTATCCCACGCTGGTGGAGTTGTGCGGTCTGCCGCCACGCACCGATCTGGAAGGCATCAGCCTGGTGCCGCAGTTGAAGAACGCGAAAACCAAACGCGAACGCCCGGCCATCACTTCGCACAATCAGGGGAATCATGCCGTGCGCTCGGAGCGCTACCGCTACATCCATTACGCCGATGATTCGGAGGAACTCTACGACATGAAGGAGGACCCGAATGAATGGCGGAACCTGGCGGGTGAGAAGAAGTACGCGAAGATCATCGCGGAGCACAAGAAGTGGCTGCCCAAGATCGATGTGCCGCCCGCCGCAGGCAGCGCCCATCGCATCCTGACTTACGACAAGGCCACCGGCAATTTCAACTGGGAAGGGAAGCCGTTCACGAAGGATTCTGAGATTCCGGAGTGAGTGAGCGGCTGCGAAAGTGCTGCTGGCATCTTGCCAGCAGAAGCGGGGCGACCGCCGGTCAAGAGACTGCCAATAATTGGAGCAAGGCTGGCCTAGCCTTAGCAAAGGACCCCCTCGCCCCCGGAGTCGGGGGATGAGGGCAAGGGGAGAGGGGGCAACACGAAGTTGTCTTGTGACCAACCCTTCATTTTCACGGCTCGTCCTCCACCCGGATGGATGAATGACTTTCCTAGAACTGGAAGAGTTCAGTGCCTCCTCTCCCCATCCCTCTCCTCCATCTGATTGATGGAGGAGAGGGGGATAATGCGTGCATCTTTCTTGGACTTCTACACACCTAAATGGGTGACGGGCTCGAGTGGTGCCTCCAAACAAATCTCCTTTGTTTCGTCGAACACTTTGGGACTGCTGGCAGGATGCCAGCAGCACGGGCATCGGGCTACGTCGCACACAAGTTGGTAACGCTTCAGCTGATCAGTAACAATCTTGGCGGTTCGCCGGGGATGGTTTCCGGGGCGCGGTGGATGCAGGGGGGCACGGGGCTGCCGGGGTATTGGATGGCGATGCGCCAGAGATTCCCGATGCCGAAGGAGTAAGGCCGCGCCTGCGGCTCGGCGGCATAGTGCAGATCGTAGCAGTTCTCCCGCAGGTATTCTTGAAAGCCCGC
>CAZRGY010000609.1:0-2648 GCA_964599715.1 uncultured Verrucomicrobiota bacterium
CGCTTCGAACCGCGCACGGGCAAGTTCGAGACCTATGTCTCCTACGGCTTTGCGAATCCGCACGGGCGCGTGTTCGATTACTGGGGCAACGACATCATCACGGACGCCACGGGGAACGCGAATTACTTCGGACCGGCCTTCAGCGGACGCATCGATTACCCGGCGAAGCATCCCAAGATGAATCAGTTCTGGGACCGGCCTTCACGGCCTTGCCCCGGCACGGGCATCCTGAGCAGCCGCCATTTCCCGGAGGAGTTTCAGGGGAATTTCCTGAACCTGAATGTGATCGGCTTCCAAGGCATCTACCGGGTGAAGGTGAACGCGGAAGGTTCCGGCCTGAAGGGGCAGACGATGGAGAATTTAGTCTCCTCGGAAGACCCGAACTTCCGCCCCTCGGATGTGCGCGTGGGGCCGGACGGCGCGATCTATTTCCTGGACTGGCATATCCCGCTCATCGTCCACTTGCAGCATCACTTGAGCGATCCCAACCGCGAAAGCTCACGCGGACGCATCTACCGCATCACGTATGAGGGACGGCCCCTGCTGAAGGCGCCGAAGATCGACGGACAATCCACCGAGAAGTTGCTCGACCTGTTGAAAGAACCGGAGAACGGCACGCGCGAGCTGGCCAAGGTGGAACTGGGCAAGCATGACAGCACGAAGGTCGTCGCGGCGGTGAACAAATGGATCACCAAATTGGACAAGAACGACCCGGCTTATGAACATCACCTGACGGAGGCGCTCTGGGTGCATCAGTGGCACAACGTGGTGAACACGGACCTGCTCAAGCGCATGCTGCGCTCGCCGGAACCGAACGCCCGCGCCGCCGCCACCCGCGTGCTGTGCTACTGGCGCGATCGCGTCTCTGATGTGCTGCCCTTGCTGATGGTGCAGGCGCAGGATGAAAGTCCGCGCGTGCGATTGGAAGCCGTGCGCGCCGCGAGCTTCTTCGAGACGGCGGATGCGGCGGATGTCGCCCTCGCCTCGCTGAAGAAGCAGCCCACGGATTACTATCTTGATTACACGCTGGGCGAGACGATGAAGCAGCTCGAGAAATTCTGGCGCAAGGCCATCGCCGACAGCAAACCCATCGCGGCGGACAATGCGCCGGGCATCGATTATCTGCTCCCGTTCCTGAATTCCGGCGAGATCCAAAAACTGCCCCGCACCAGTGGGGTGCTGGAAGCGATCCTCACGCGTCCCGGCCTGAGCGATGTGGATCGCGCGCTCGCGCTGGATGAACTGGCGCAGCAGCGCAAGGTGGACAAGGTCACCCTGCTGCTCAATCTGCTGGATGCCAAAGTGAAAGACCGCACCGCTTCGGCCAATCTCGCCCGTCTGTTGCCCTGGCAGGCACCGGCGGATTTGAAAGCCCAGCGTCCCCGCCTGGCGCGGCTGGTTTCTGCCGGCGCAGCCGATGTGCGCTCTGCCGCTTGGGCCGGACTGGCGCTGGCGGATGATTCGTTCGACCAGGTCTGGGCGGAGGCGGTGAAGGATCCGCAGAAGTTGCGCGACCTGCTCGCGGGTATTCCCCGTCCGGCAGATTCCGAATTCCGCGCCAAGGCTTACAGCAAGGTGTTCCCGTTGTTGAACGAGCTGCCAGCCGCCTGGAAAACGGATGCCGCAAAAGGAGCGAAGGGACGTTATGTGCGCATCGAATTGAGCGGCAAAGCCACGCTGACGCTGTCCGAGGTGCAAGTGTTCAGCGACGGCAAGAACATCGCCCTAAAGGGCAAAGCGAAACAATCCAGCATCGCCAGCGGCGGTGATCCTAGCCGGGCCATCGATGGCCGGACCGATGGTTCCTGGGGCAGCAACACGTTGACCCACACCAAGGAGCGGGAAACCAACCCGTGGTGGGAACTGGACTTGGGCAGCGAGAAAGGGATCGAGGAGATCGCGGTGTGGAACCGGACGGATGGTAATCTGGGGCAGCGGCTGGATAAATTCACGCTGGTGATTCTGGACGGCAGTCGCAACGAGGTCTTCAAACAGGCGGGCAATGCGGCACCAGCTCCGAGTGCGAAACTGACGGTAAGTGCGCCCGATCCGACGAGCCACATCCATCAGGCAGCCATCCAGGCGCTGGTGAGCATGGCGCATGAGCCGCAGGCGGTCTTTGGGGCTCTGGCCAAATTGATCACGGACAACAAAGATGTGACCGCCGCCGCGCGCGGCATCGTGGTGTTGCCGCGGGCGGAATGGCCGAAGGCAGAAGCGGGCAAGACGGCAAAAGCCATCGCCGCGTGGGCCAAGACGGTACCGGAAGGCGAACGCACGACGCAGGAGTTCATCGAGACGCTCCAGGTGGCGAATGATCTGGCCGGGCAATTGCCCGCCGGTGAAGCAACGGCGTTGCGCAAGGAATTGCGCGCCTTGAGTGTCGCCGTGTTCGTCATCCGCACGGTGGTGGAACAGATGCGCTTTGACACACCGCGCATCGTGGTGGAGGCAGGGAAGCCGTTCGAGATCATCATCGAGAACCCGGACTTCATGCCGCACAACCTGGTGGTGGTGAAGCCGGGCACGCGCGAGAAGATCGGCAATGCCACAGCAACGATGTTGCCAGATCAACTGGACAGTCAGGGACGGCCGTTTGTGCCGAAGGATGGCGATGTGCTCGCCGCCACCAAACTGCTGGAACCCGG
>CAZRGY010000610.1:0-2627 GCA_964599715.1 uncultured Verrucomicrobiota bacterium
ATTCAAGGCCCAGAAAGCATCGAGGGCGAGTTGGCCGGAGTTCTTGGTGACGAGTTCACGCAAAGCCGGGATCACGCTCTTGTCTTTGCGATCATAGAAGAGGCGCACGGCGGTTTGACGGAACCATTTGTTCGCGTGTGAGAGATAGGGAATCAGTTCCTTGCTGCTAAGTTTGCCGAGATCGAACGGTGCGATCGGTTTCGCGCCCTTGGCCTGCAAGCGGTAGAGGCGGCCGTGATCGTGGTCCCACGTATCGCGCGGGTCCACGTGGGTGAGGCGGCTGTCATACCAGTCCGCGAGATAGATGGCGCCATCGGGGCCGGTGCGGGTATCCACTACGCGGAACCAGCGATCATCGGTGAGCATGAGCGGATCGAGATCGCGCGTGCGATAGGTGGAGGCGTCGGGCAGTAATTCGGAGGCGAGCACGCGATTCATGAGGGACATGCTGGCGACGATCTTGCCTTCGAGTTGGGGGATCGCGCCGCCCTCGTAGATGACCATGCTCTGGGCGAAGCGCGGTTTGTAGCCATCGTGTGCCATGTGCTCGAACCAGCCGAAGGAATAGGGATTCATGAGCGGGCCGTGCTTGCCCCAGTTCTTGATGCCGCGACTACCTTGCTCGTAGTGCATGCCGCGCGTATCGCCGTAGTTGGTGCCGGAAAAGGCGCGACCGCGTTTATCGAACTCCAGGCTCATGGTGTTGCCGCCGCCTTCCGCGAAGATCTCGAAGATGTCCAGCTCCGGGTGATAACGCCAGATCGCCTGGCCGAGCCAGTGGATGCCTTTCACTGTGCCGGTAGTGGTGCTGCCATTCGCGCCGTAGAGCCAGCCATCAGGTCCCCAGTGCAGGCTCGTGGCGATGGAGTGTGTGTCCTCCAGGCCGAAACCGGACAGGCGCACCTCGGGTGGGCCATCGGGGATGTCGTCGTGATTCTTGTCGGGATAGAAAAGGAGGTAAGGCGGGTTCATCACCCAGACACCGCCGCGACCTACCGCCACGCTGGTAGCGATGTTCAGATCATCCACGAAGGTCTTGCTCTTCTCGAAGGTGCCGTCGCCATCCGTGTCTTCCAACATGAGGATGGTGTCTTTGCCTTTGAAGTGATTCGGCGGCGGGGGCGGCACCTTGTCAAACACAGCGCGGAGATGCTGATCATACTTCACGACCTTCAAGCCGGCGGGAAAGGGGTATTGCAGATACAGCACTACCCAGAGGCGGCCACGTTCATCGAAGTGCATGTTCAACGGCTGGCGGATGAGCGGTTCCTGACCGACGACCTGCACTTCCAGACCTTCCGGCACGATGAAGTGTTTCAGCGTCTCCTCGGCGGTCAACGGCTTGGAGTTATCCTCCAGGGCGCCGCGGCCTTTGAACTGGGAGACGAAATCCTTGATGGACGGATCAAAAGGGTCGGCGGCATGGCTGGAAAAAGATGACGACAGAAGAGCGAGGCCGAGGAGCGGAAAGATGATACGAAACGGTGCCTTCATACGCGTAAGTGCTGACGGCCACGATGCCATGGGCATTCAGGGGAAACAAGCGGGGAGGAGGGACAAGGTAAATGCAGTTGGCTGCGGCGGACGTCACGGACTGCCGGCTGGAAGCCAGCAGCACGGCGTCAGGTGCTACGTCGCTCCATTCTGGATGGTTCTCACACGAACCATTTGAGGGCATTTAGCTGGGACTTGTCGAGCACGGGCAAATCCAGCACGCTTCGAGGGACCAGTTCGAAGCTATGAAGATATCCTCGTTGTTCGGCAAGTCCGGCGGGAAGGCACAGCCAACAAACAGCACGCTCGGCGTGATGAGCTTTAACGTACGTTTTGCCAGCAATTATCCACCGAATGCGTGGCCAGACCGGCGTCCGGTGATGCAGGAGTGTCTGCGGGCGAGCGCGCCGGATATCATCGGCACGCAGGAGGGCGGTTTCGGGCAATTGAACGACATGGCGGATGATCTACCGGAGTTTCGCTGGATCGGTGTGGGGCGCGAAGGCGGCGGCATGGGCGAGTTCACGGCCATCTTCTATCGCACCGCGAAATTGGAGGCACTGGATTTCAATCATTTCTGGCTCTCGGACACACCGTCGGTGGTGGGCTCGGCGACGTGGGGCAACACGGACAAGCGCATGGTGACGTGGGCGAAGTTTCGCGAGCGCAGTTCAAAGAAAGAATTCTTCGTCTTCAACACGTATCTCGACAATCGCGTGCAAGAGGCGCGGGAAAAGAGCGCGCGGCTCATCCTAGAACGCGTGCAGGCGCTGAAGACGAGCCTGCCGGTGTTCCTCATCGGAGATTTCAATGCCGTGGCCGGACAGAATCCGGTGTATCACATCCTCACCGAAGGCGACCACCGCTTCACTGACAGCTGGAGCGCCGCACCGAAGCGCACAGGCGAGGGATTGGGCACGGTGAACGGGTTCAAGGAGCCGGTGAAGAACGGACTGCGCATCGACTGGGTGCTGTTTCAAGGTCCGGCAAAGCCGTTAGCGAGTGAGATTGTGACCTTTGCCAAAGGCGGCCAGTTTCCGAGCGATCACTTGCCGGTGATGACGCAGTTTGAACTGTGAGGTAGGATTAACCACGGAATACGCAGAATACACGGAAAAGGGAGCGGAACACGG
>CAZRGY010000611.1:0-2607 GCA_964599715.1 uncultured Verrucomicrobiota bacterium
TCCCCCGAGTGTGGATGAAGTGCACAAGGACGGCGCCAGTTGGCAGCAGGCTTTGGCGGTCCTTAAGGATACCAACTACCTCCGCTTCACTTTTTTCATCGGTTTCTGGGGTTTCTTTCTGGGTATGGGGCTGCCGTTCCAGACGGTTTTCCTGATCGATGTGTTGCATCTGCCCATGAGTGAAGTGGTGGTGCTGGGTACTCTGGCGGGCATCGGTGGATTACTGACGCTGCAAGGGTGGGGGAGTTTGTGCGACCGGTTTGGTAACAAGCCGGTCCTCTACGTGTGCTCGATCATCTGGGGGCTGGTCGGGTTGATCACCTGGACGGTCACTGGTCCGCAATTTCAAGCACATCTCACGGTAGCCTTCATCGTCATCGGCGGTCTGACGGCCGGTTTTCAACTGTGCCAGTTCAACCTGATGCTGAAGCTCATCACGGGCAACCGACGGGCAGGGCATATCGCGGTGTTCCTCGCCGTCACCAGTGTGTTGATGGCCTTGGGGCCATTGGTGGGGGGCGCGTTGTTGGCGGCTTTTCCAGCTAAGGCAGGCGAACTATTCGGGCGACCGGTCTTGAACTATCATCTGCTGTTCGGACTTTCGATGATCGGATGTCTGGTGCTGCCGGGAACCCTGCGGGCCGTGCGGGAAGATGCGGAGGCACATGCCAGTGAGGTCTGGCGGGCGATGCGTGGCATGCGGTCATTCAATCCGCTGGTCGGTGTGGCCACGACGGCAGAATTTCTTTTCACCCCGCGCGGACTTACGGGTCTGGCCCGGCAAAGCTGGCGCTCGCTGCGACGCAATGTCCGTGAGGTCAGTGAAGTCGGTGAGGATATCGTGGAGGTGAGCAAGAGCGTGGCCCGGGAAGCGGTGGATAAAGTGGAGAAACTTTGAGCCCGGGCTCAAGGTGCGGTGACTTGCGTGGTCGCCGCTTTGAACAAATGATCGGCGAGGCGGTGGATTCGTTTGCGCCAAGCCAGTTTTTCCAACCCGTCTTCGGGCAAACCTCCGAGACCGTAATACGCCCCGGCGAGCTGGCCGTAGATGGCTCCGGTGGTATCGGCATCGTCACCCAAGTTCACGGCGAACAAGGCGCCATCGCGGAAGTTATTTGTTTTGTGAAACGCCCACAACGCGGCCTCCAAGGAATCCACCACATATCCGGTGCCACGGATGACAGGTGGTTCCTTGGTCTTAAATGAACCTTGGGCCACGGTTTGGATCTCTGGACAGGAAGGAGTGGCTTCGTTCAATGGAGTGAAGCTGGGGCCTAATAGTTCCTCTTTGGAGCGCTCTTTTAACGCGCCGATGATCAGGCCACCGAAATAGGAGCAGGCATCAAGACACGCGTTCGCTTGGTGAGTGGTGCGAGAACTTTCGGCGGACATCGTGAGCGCTTTTGCCGGATCATTCGCGTAATAGAGCGGCACGGGAGCCAGGCGCATGAGCGAGCCGTTGCCCGCAGTGTGGGGATCGGTGGAGCCCGCAAGTGCTTCGCCGGTGCGCTCAAAGCTTTCGATGGCGGCACGCACGGTGTTGCCGATGTCAAAGCAGTGATCGCGGCAGGACCAATAGCCGGCGCGATACCATTGACGATAACGGTCGATCTGGTCGCGGGCATCGAAGCCGCTTTGGGACAGGAGGCTTTCCGCAAGGCACATCGCCATGGCGGTGTCGTCTGTCCATTCACCGGGTTTCAAGCCAAAGGGGCCGCCGCCGATCATGCCTGTGATGGGCGCGAAAGAGCCAGGTGGTTTGAACTCCAGTGTCGTGCCCAAGGCATCGCCCAAGGCCAGCCCGAAGAGGGCTCCGAGATGCCGGTCATAACGATTTGGCATGTTGGTCACGGGGAGAGTGTCGGTCAAAACGGGTGATTTTCAACTGCCAGAAAAGTTTGGACAAATGGACGCCGGACTCCAAAGTGTTTGCCAGTTTCTTGAACAAGCAGCGCCATGCAGGCGTCTTTATTTTAGAACATCACATGAAAATGACCAAAACCTATGCGTCGTGGCTGGCAGCTATCGCCATGCTCGGCGGCAGTGTGCTGACGACGCACGCAGCAGAATGGATCTCACTTTTTGACGGCAAAACTCTCACCGGCTGGGTGCAGCGCGGCGGTGTGGCCAAGTATCGGGTGGAAGACGGCCAGATCATCGGTACCACGGTGCCCAAGACGCCGAACAGCTTCCTGTGCACGGACAAGACCTATGGGGATTTCATCCTGGAACTGGAATTTAAAGTGGATCCGAAGATGAATTCCGGCATCCAGTTCCGCAGCAATGTCTTTGGTGAAGACACCACCTTGGATGATGTGAAGAACGCCCAGGGCAAGCCCATCAAGATCGCGGCTGGCCGGGTGCATGGTTACCAGTGCGAGATTGATCCCTCTTCGCGTGCTTGGACGGCGGGCATCTATGACGAGGGCCGTCGTGGCTGGCTGAATGATCTGAAGAACAATCCGAAGGCACAAAAAGCCTTCAAGCAAAACGAGTGGAACAAGGTCCGCATCGAGGCCATCGGCGATTCACTGAAGACATACCTGAACGGTGTGCCCGCGGCAGATCTTAAAGACAGCCTGACTCCGGAAGGTTTCATCTCACTGC
>CAZRGY010000612.1:0-2600 GCA_964599715.1 uncultured Verrucomicrobiota bacterium
GCGGAGAAGCAGGCGGAATGGGAAACCAATCCCAAGGACGATACGGCTTGGGTGGCGCTTACGGCCAAGACGCTGAAGTCCACTGTTAACGGCTTGAAACTGGTCCAACAGGAAGACAAGTCCATCTTCGCTTCCGGTAATGATGGCAAGACCTCCTACACCATCACCGCAGAGACGGACCTCACTGGCATCACGGCCTTCAAGCTGGAAGCGCTGGTTGATTCACGCCTGCCGAAGAGCGGCCCCGGCCGTTCACCCGATGGCAATTTCGTGCTCACCGAGTTGGAAGTGAAAGCCGCTCCCAAGACCAAGCCGAAGGAAGTCAAAGCCGTGGCTTTGGAAAAAGCGAAAGCGGATTTCAACCAAGGTAACTACGATGTGACGACTGCGATCGACGGCAAACGCGCCCCGCAGAACAACGGGTGGGCGATCGCCGGTCAGCAAGGGCAGAACCACGTGGCGACCTTTGAGGTGAAAGAGCCTTTGGGCAGCGCTGGGGGTACCATTCTTACCTTCACGTTGGACCAACAGTATCGCAGCGGGCAGCACAGTCTGGGCCGGTTCCGCCTGTCGGTCACCAAGGACAAGAAGCCGGTCAGTTTTGGTGCGCCGGAGGATGTGCAGAAGATTCTGGAGATCACGGCTGATAAACGCACGGATGAGCAGAAGAAGCGACTGACGGCTTACTATCGCAGTATCGATGCGGAATTCCAGAAACGCACGGCGGCACTCGCTGAGGCGAAGAAACCACGTCCTATTGATCCGAAATTGAAGGAACTGCAGGAAATCCTGGCCCGGGCCGAGCAACCGCTGTTGATTGATCCGAAACTGGCCGACTTGCGGCGTGCTGTCGAGCTGAGCACGAAGCAAGTGGAACAATTGCGGTTGGTGGCTGCGCAAGATATCGCGTGGGCATTGATCAATAATCCGTCGTTCTTGTTCAACCGGTAAGCAGGGCAGTTTAACGCCTTGCCTAAAAACGAAATTTAACTGTTATATAGTAACGTAGATACCCGAAAGGTCCTAACTATGATCCGCATACCTGGTGGCACCAACGGTGACTTGTGTGACGCGAATATGAAGATGAGCCGGCGCGATCTTTTGCGCATCGGCGGCTCTGGCATCTTGGGCCTTTCACTTGGCTCCATGATGCAATTGCAGGCCCGGGCCAGTACCGGCAATCAGGGCGGTCCCGGCTGGGGCAAGGCCAAGAGCATCATCATGGTCTATCTCCAAGGCGGGCCGAGTCATCTCGATCTTTGGGACCCGAAGGAGAATGTGCCGGATAATGTGCGCTCCATCTTCAAGCCCATCTCCACGAAGATTCCGGGCACCATGTTCACCGAGTTGCTGCCGCAACTGGCCAAGGTGAATGACAAGATGACCATGATGCGTGCCTTGAGCTACACGCCTAACGGTCTCTTCAATCACACGGCGGCCATCTATCAGATGATGACGGGTTACACGACGGACAAGGTAAGCCCGTCTGGCCAGCTCGAACCGCCGAATGCGAAGGATTATCCGAATTTCGGCTCCAATATCATCCGCCTCAAACCGCCGACGGAGCCGATGCTGCCGTTCGTCATGCTCCCGCGTCCCTTGCAAGAGAGCAACGTGGTGGGCAAGGCGGGCACGGCCGGGTTCCTCGGCAAGGCCTATGATCCCTACACGCTGTATCCGGAAGGCGACGACATGGATATGGACAAGATGGCCAAGATCCGGGTGGACGACCTGAAGATGCAGCCGGATGTCTTCTCCCTGCGCTTGGAACGCCGGGCCAGTCTACGCGAAGCCTTCAGCGACGCCATGCCGGAGATCGAGAAGGCGGTGGAGAATTACCAGTTGGATGAATACTACACCCGGGCTTTGAGCTTGGTGATCTCCGGCCGGGCGCGGAATGCGTTCGATCTGGGACAAGAACCGGCGAAGGTGCGCGATCGTTATGGTCGCAATACATTTGGTCAAAGCTGTCTCCTTGCCCGTCGCTTGGTCGAGGCTGGCACGCGGGTAGTGGAAGTCATCTGGCCGAAGGTCGCGAACTCGGACAATCATTCATGGGACGTGCACAATGGGTTGCCGGACCGCATGAAACGCCAGTCGGCGCCGATGCTGGATACCGGTCTTTCAGCTTTGCTTGAGGACTTGGATCAGCGCGGGTTGCTGGCGGAGACGATGGTCGTCGCCGTGGGTGAGTTTGGTCGCAGCCCGGTGAAAGGTGTGAGCACCTCCGGCAATGGCAACAGTGCCGATGGTCGCGATCACTGGCCTTATTGCTACACGGGCTGTATCGCCGGTGCGGGCATCAAACGTGGCTATGTCCACGGCAAATCGGACAAGACGGGCTCGGCTCCGACCGAAGATCCAGTGCATCCGAGCGAATTGCTGGCGACGATCTACCACGCTTTCGGCATCGATCCCGAGTCGATCGTGTATAACCACCTCAATCAGCCGCGCGAATTGGTGAAGGCGAAGGCGGTGGGCAAGTTGTTCGCGTAAGCGCACGAAAAGTGAATCATCAAACACCCGGCCTGATTTTCAGGCCGGGTGTTTTTTTTTGCCAGAGAAGGGGAATCATCAGTGATTTAGGTTCATTTCTGTGC
>CAZRGY010000613.1:0-2600 GCA_964599715.1 uncultured Verrucomicrobiota bacterium
CTGGCTGCCGGGTCTTTGATGCTGGGAGCAGGTTCAGTCGCATCCGCCAACGAAGCCTACTGGCACCAATGGCGCGGGCCGAACTTTGACGGGGTGGCACCGAAGGCAAACCCGCCGACGGAGTGGAGCGAGACGAAGAATGTGAAGTGGAAGGTGAAGACGCCGGGCTTCGGCACCTCTACGCCGATCATCTGGGGTAACAAGGTGTTTCTGCTGACGGCGATCAAGACTCCGGGAGTGACGGCAGCAGTGCCCAGTCCGGTTCCGGCGGCGCAAGTGGCGCAGCCCAAAGGACCCGGTGCTGGTGGGCCGCCGCCGGGCGGACCGAGAGGCAAGCGGGGCGGGGGATTCGGAGCGGAGAAGCCCACGGAGAAATATCAGTTCGTGGTGATGTGCCTGGATCGTGCGAACGGCAAGACGATCTGGCAGAAGACGGTGCGGGAAGAGGTGCCGCATGAGGGGCATCACCGGGATCATGGATTTGCCTCGGCCTCGCCGGTCACGGATGGGAAGCATCTCTATGTCTCGTTCGGTTCGCGCGGGCTTTATTGCCTGGATTTCGAAGGGAACGTGAAGTGGGAGGTGGACTTGGGCGATATGACGACGCGGAACAGTTTCGGCGAAGGCAGTTCACCCGCGTTGTATGCAGATGTGCTGGTGCAGACGTGGGATCAGGAGGCGAATTCCTTTGTGGTGGCGTTGGACAAGCACACGGGCAAGGAGCTCTGGCGGAAATCGCGTGAGGAAGCGACCTCTTGGGCCACGCCGTTGATCATCGAGGTGAATGGCAAACCGCAGGCCATCGTGAATGCGACCACGAAGGTGCGGGCTTATGACTTGAAGTCGGGAGACATCGTGTGGGAGAGCAGCGGGCAAACGGTCAACGTGATCCCTTCACCGGTGACGGGGCATGGGATGGTGTATGTGATGAGCGGGTTTCGCGGGAGTGCGTTGCACGCCATCAAGCTGGGCAAGACGGGCGACCTGACGGGCTCGGATAGCATCGTGTGGAGCTTCAACCGGGGGACACCGTATGTGCCCTCGCCGTTGCTCTACGGGGACAAGCTGTATTTCCACAAGGGCAACGACGCGTTTCTCTCGTGCTTCGATGCGGTCAAAGGCACACAGCATTACGTGGAGGAACGGTTGAGCGGTCCGAACGGCATCTATGCCTCTCCCTTGGGGGCGGCGGGCAAGGTGTATGTGATCGGGCGCGACGGGACATCACTGGTGCTGAAACACAGTGACAAGCTGGAAGTGCTGGCGACGAACAAGCTGGATGACCGGATCGATGCGTCACCCGCGGCGGCCGGAAATGAGCTGTTCCTGCGCGGGCATGCGAGTTTGTATTGCCTGGCGGAGAAGTAAGGGCGCGGGAGAACTTTTCCACAGGATGGTAAGGACCGGTTCCACCCGGTCCCTTGCTCTTATCGCCGAGAAGCGTTCTTAGATTCACGAAACTCAAATAGGAGAAAATCCATTTCCTTCTTATGTGTCGCCGTATGGAGGGATGGCCGCTGACACAATCAGTTAGGGACCGGGTGGAACCGGTCCTTACCACGCCATCGCGCTCCACTTACTTGTCGGCGGTCGGTCTGGGTTTGGGGCCGGCGACTTGGATGCGGTAGAAGGTGTTGCCGCGCTTTTTGGCGTCGTCATCCACGAGGTTCAGCACGCCGAGTTTGTTGGTGACGGTCATGAGATAGACCCAGGGCTGGTTGAGGTCGTCGGTCACGAGGATGTCGTAGATCTGGCGGGATTCGCCGGTGATGGTGAGGTTGTTCCCGCTGATAGAGAGGAAGGGTGCGCCATTCTCGGCGGCGGCGGTCTCATTGGAACGCGTGGCGAGAGTGATGCGCGGTTCCGGGGGTGGTTGGATGCCAGCGAGGGTGAAGCGTTGGGTCTCCGACGGATTATAGTGGGCGAGAATCTCCTGCGGAGTGAGCGCGTGATTGTAGATGCGCAGCTCGCGCATGAAGCCTTCGAAATCTTTGGAAGGGACGTTGTTCCAGCGCGGGGTGTAGCCGATGCGAAAGGTGCCGCCCTTGCCGCCGTAAGGTTTGCAATCGCGGGCGCAGAGGAACTGGCCGTTCACCCAGATCTCCTGGCGCTTGCCGGAGTATTGAAAGACGAGGTGGGTCCATTCGTTCACCGGGATGTCCTCGGGTGAGATGGCGTCGTTGATGTAAAAGCCGAGGTAAGGCTGGCGACCGCCACGGAGCATGACGTGCAGCCAGCGGTTCATGCTGTTGGCACTCTTTTGTTCGAGCAGGCCATACATGGGGTGACGACCCGTGGGTTTGAGCCACATTGAGATGGCGAAAGGGCCGGAGTTAAGAGGGAGATTGGGTGCTTCGAGCCAGTTGGTCTGGCCATCGAAGTAAGCGGCGCCATCCACAATGCGCACGCTAGTCATGTTCGTGATGGTGAGGTTGTTGCCGGAGTGGTCCTTGAGATCGTCGGCCAAGGGCAGGTAGAGGAGCAGGCCGGAATCGGCGGCATGTGAGCGGGCTGGGATGAGGGAAAACAGGAGCAGCCCGAGAATAAGTGTCAGGCGGACGAACCAGTTCCTTGGCAAGGTGCGCATATCGTCAATACAT
>CAZRGY010000614.1:0-2598 GCA_964599715.1 uncultured Verrucomicrobiota bacterium
GCGCTGCAGCAACCAGTTTGCGATAACCACAGACACGCCTTACCGAAGGCATTCCTTGATCGATTCGCGCGATCGCCATCAGGCACTTCGATGCTGCGCGCTCATCCCAAGGCTTACCGTTCAAGAGCGTGTTTTTCACCAACACGCGCAAGTCACCTGCCGCTTTGCTGGTCATCGCTTTGACCACTTTATCCGGATGCCACAGGGAGAATTCCGGAATGGGCAACTCGAACACCGGAGCGATTTGTTCACTGCCCAATAGCTTTTGATAATAAGGTGCGGCATCGATCCATTCGTGCATTCCCGCCTTAAGCCGATGCGCTAAAGCCAAAGTATACTCGGAACTGAGCAGATGCTCCCGCAGATGGTTGCAAAATAATTCCGCATCCGGGAGCACTTCCACGCCAGGATCTGCGGATGGCAGGGCGTCTTCGGCAAAAAACTTGATCATCTGGATCCGCCCCGCCAAGTCATGAAGATAGTTTGAAGCCAGATCACAATAGTTCACACGTGTATGCGTAGTCATCTGGCGCATGCGTTGCACCTTGGGCCGGAGATTCTCTTGCAGGGCGATGTTGTAGCTCTGCCAGTTCTTCACTGATTGCGCCACCGCCTGCTCCCAGTCTTTGAAATGCATCAAGTTCTGGTCAAGCTCGTTGAGCACCTGTTCGCGAACCATCATATATGACGGTTCAAAATCCACCACTTCCACCAGTCCCGCATCATGCAAGGATTTCAAGGCGAGCACCGGACCACCGGGAACCGGGATCAGACCACGCACCAGTTCATCCAAAGAACGCCGGTCCACCAACAAGGACTCCGTCAATAACAGCAGAGAATAGTCCGGCAGAAATGCCTGGTTCAAACGCGCCAAAGCCAGCCGGGGCAACTGATACTGGTAAGCCTCGATGACCGCGTTAGGCCGGATCTGATATGACAGACCGCTGCATATTAACTTAGTCTTCATTCAACCTTGCTGTGAACCACGGATATGATACGCCAAAAATCTGGCGCGTCACGCAAGGAGTATCACAGAGCATGACGCACCACCCGTTTTCTTCTTACCCACATTGTCGTGGTAATAACAACAAAATGTGGGCACTGACGCCTACTGGCCGGATACCCGGGCCAGCACAACCACCGGCACCTCTCCCTCCATGCCGGAGATCTTCGGGAAAGCGACATTCACTCGTCGCCAGCCACTGGCTTGCAAGAGACCACCCGCTGCTGGTTCGTTCAAGCTGATGATGATCGTTTGGGCGTCAGAAGTTTGAAAATCTTCCACGGTTGCTTCCTTGCGATCTCCCAGCCAAGGCACTCGCAAAAGATACGCGGTGAACAGTCCGGTGCGATTGCCTAATACCGTACCGCTCCCTGCGATAGGGCCAGTTACTCCCTGCTGCTTCAAGGCATCGGCCATGGCCCGCGCCATCAGCGTGGTGTCATGACGCAATCCTTGTGGCGCAAAGGAAGCTTTGAGCGCGGGGTAAAAACCGAAGAGCAGGACGATCAGTCCGCCGCCCACTTGCGCGACCCACAACTGATCAGCCATCGCTTTCCGCACCCAGGCCACCGTGCCAAAACTGGTGATGAGCAACACCGGCAAGGCCGCATAAAAATACCGCTCATCAAACGGCGCCACCCAGACCGGCAAGTAAATGCCGCACAGGCAACCTAAGGGCAGCAGCACCCAACGCCAGCGTTCTTCAGCCAAACGCTCACGCCAAGGCCGTGTGATAAAGGCCGCCGCCAAGAGAGAAAATATGCCGACAAACAGAAGATCGAAGTTCGTCAGGTGCACGATGATCGTCTCGAAATTCTTCTGCATCAGCTTTACCTGATGCCCCAAGTTCGCCAACGGTGACCACGGTTTGTAATCCATGCGCGAAGGATCTTCCCATTGGGTCACACGCCCGGCTTCCGGTTGATGAAACGTGCGAAAGACCGGATGATACCGGTCCACATCTTCGGGCCCCACGATGCTGTGATTGATCTTGCCCGAAGTGCTGAAAGTGAAGTGCCCGTATTTGGAAGACAAAGTCGACACCCAAGGCAGTGAGACCAACGCAAAGATACCGATCGTCACCCCGGCGGCGGTCAGCACGCGCTTACGGTCCCCACCGATGATCACGCGCAGTCCCGCCACCAGAACTGTGATTACGACCGCCAGCGGAAAAGCCACCGCCTTCGCCAGATATGCCAATCCCCACAAAGCGCCCGCCGCTACTTGCCATTTGCGTTCCACCATCCAGAGGCCGGAAAACATTACTCCCCAAGCACCCAGCATCAGCCCGGACACCAGTAGATCCGGCGAGAGATATTCCACCGACCAGAAGATGGTCGAGATGGCCGCGATCGCCGCACTCAAGATGGCAGGCCAGCCGTTCATACGCACTCCACGCAACAATCCGATCGCCCCCCCCGTGAAAACCAAACCAGAGAGAACCATCACCGCGCGACCAGCTGCCATCGGAGCCATCCCCAATTTAATCCCAACGGCAATCAGCCAGCTCAGCATCGGCCCCCAATAACCAGACACCGCCAAATCCTAGTTGCCTTGCGCGTAGTATTCGCCCAGTCGCATATAAGCGATGGCGT
>CAZRGY010000615.1:0-2596 GCA_964599715.1 uncultured Verrucomicrobiota bacterium
GCTTAGAGCGGAACCGACCTCTCCTCGTTGAGAGGAGAGGTAACATTTCACACGGTTTCCGTATTTCCATCTCCTCTTCCCGCGCTCCAATTTCTTGCCAAGTCCCTGCCTGTTTCGTTTAATCGGCCAGTGCCCGGAAAGACGAACAGGAGAGACACATGGCTTATACTATTCGTATCCAAGGTCGCGGGGATGAAATGATCTACACGGACGCCGAGATCCGTCTGGAGATGGACCGCACGCTCAGCTTCGGCCACCGCCTGTATTGCGACAACACCGTCCACCTGCCGCTCCCCAAACGCCAGGAGATCATCACCCATCTCTGCGAGCACTTCCGCACCAAGGACGAGCCCAGCATCTTCGTGCTGGATGAGACGGACAAGGATCGTGAAGCCCTCACCACTTTCCTGAACAGCCTGACCGCCGAAGGCCACCAACTCACCCTCGAGATCGACTCCGAGGAAAAACGCCACGCCTTCGTCCAACGCCTCGCCAAGGACACCCAATAGATCCGCGAAGAACGCTACGGGCCGGATAGACAGCTCAAGATGTTTTGAAGTTGTGAGGAAGAAACAAACTTAAAAGCAAAACTAAAGCTTTAACAAACACTTCATCCAGCACCCGATTATGAAAACATGGCAAGCCATCCTGTTCACCTTCGTGTTGTTGATCGTGGTCGTCATCGCTTCAGGCCTTATTGGGTTTGATCTTACCTGGCCCATGGTCCTCGGGACTTCGCTTTGGATCGCGCTTGATTCACGCAAGATTGAACTCCTCAGATATAAATCCGGCATCTCTCTCCGCCCGTTGGTCCTGTTCATTGCCTGTGCTTTGCTCTGGATTGTCGGTTTTCCGTGGTATCTCTCCATGCGTTATAAAATCAAGAACGGCACCGCTGTTCTGAAAGATGGGCCACCGCCAGTTCCGGCAGTTTGAGGTTTCGGCAGCCTTCGCAACATTGTGACTTCTGAAGCCAAAGCCATCTTGGAGCGTGTAAAAGACACCGCCGACTATGGCTACGTCGATTTCACCGATATCAACGCGACCAATGTCTTCGGTGACAACGCGCTACACTGTGTCATTGTCTGGGGTGACTACGAAGCCGCCAAGACACTGATTGCTAACGGCATTAACATCAATCAGCGCGGTGAACTCGGCTATACGCCACTGCATACGGCTTACGAATTTGAGCGGCCTGATATTGTCACGTTGCTTTTGCAGAACGGCGCGGATGCTGCGGAACGGATTGAAGATGAAAAGCCCGTCATCTTGGAGCGACATCGGAAACACCTGGAAAAACTGGCGGAAATAAACTTGGAACTTGAGAAGCAAATCGAGAAATACTGCGGTAAACCTCGCCCAGAGTGAGTCAGCATGCATTATCCCCCCACCAAACCCACCACTCGCGCCGAAGTCGTCGTGCTCGTCTGGTTTGTGGCTGGAGTGTTCACGACGGTGGGTGGAATCGCGCTCTGGAAGGCCGCCCAATTACCGCCGGAAAAAGCAGAGATCATCGCGGGCCTGAACCACTACGGTGGCTGGTCCTTGGGCATCGGCCTCGCCATCGCCGTGATATTTTGGCTCACCCGCCGCTTTGTCCTCTGAATTTCCCCCGCCCTCAACTCTCAACCAATTCCTCTCAACTCACCGCACCGTCACCACCGTCAGTGCCACCGCACCCACCACGGCGATCACGCCGCCGATGAGTGACCGTTTGGAGGGCCGCTCACCTTCGATGAAATACGCGAGCGGAATGACCGCCAGCGGCGTCAGTGCCACGATGGGCATCACCACGCCCGTGCTGTGGTTGAGCAAAGCCCACTGATAGCAGCTCACGCCGAGCGTGGGGCCGGCCAGACCGTTGAGCACCATCCAATACCAGCCCTTGCGCCAACGGTCCGGATTTACCTTGGGCAAATCTTCCGGATGCTTGGCCCCGGGCAATTGCGCGAAGATCTCCCGCCGCTTCACCACCAGCACGAACAGGCCGGATACCAGCAAGCCACCCACGATTCGTTGGAACGCCGCCGAGATGCCGTCGATCTGCCCCCCCGCCTCGGCGATATCCGCATATGCCTTACGGCTCAGGACCGCCCCAAACCCCTGTCCATACGCGGCGATGAGGCCGAACGTGCCCCCCGCGATGAGCACGTTCTTAGGAATGTGCAGATGATCCTTTGGCGCGAGCGCGATGGCTACGCCGGTCAGGATGATGGCGCTGCACAACATCTGTTGCGGCGTCATCGCCTGGCCCAGCCAGAGCCATTCCGTGAGCGCGGCCATGGGCGCGGCGAGTGTCTGCACCAGTACCATGGTGAGCCGCGACCCGATGCGCGGATACGCCTGGAACAGCGCCAGATCACCCAGCCCGAACCCGATGCACCCGCTGATGAACAGGATGTAAAAGCCGCCACCGGCGAAACCATTGCCATATGTGCACGCGTAGAGGGACAGAAGGCACGTCGCGAGCGTGAGACGCCAAAAGTTCGCCTCCGTGCCGCCCATGACCTTCGTGGCCCGGGCGCCGGAAACGGCGGACATCGCAAACAGCATGGTCGTTAAGAACGACGGAAACATGGCGGCGGTAGTTTGCTGG
>CAZRGY010000616.1:0-2595 GCA_964599715.1 uncultured Verrucomicrobiota bacterium
GGAACGAAACTGTTCCTTCGCCGTCTCCGCCTCGCCGCCGTGCCACAGGATGGCTTCAGCCAGATTTCGCGCCCGTCCATCATGCAGCAATTCCGTATGCCCGTTCACCGTCTTGATGAGGCCGATGCCCCACAGCGGTGGTGTGCGCCATTCTTGTCCCGTAGCCGTGAACACATCCCGGCCATCCGCCAGACCTTCACCCATATCATGCAGCAGCAGATCCGTGAAGGGTTGGATGGTCTGATTGGCCAACTCCGGCAGGTCGGTATCTGCACCGGTTTGCAGCTCAGGTATATGACACGCCGCACAGCCGATTGCGCGAAATAGTTTTTCCCCTTTTTGAATGGCCGGTGCTTCCACATCCCGCCGCGCGGGCACGGCCAAGGTCCGCGAATAAAGCACCACCGCCTCCAGGATGTCATCGCTCACCTCCGGTGATCCACCACTCGTGAACGTAATCTGCTTGGCCTGCGTCGTCGAATGGTTTTCCAGTGCCAACAGTGAGGTCGTCAGCCCCATGTCATCATTGAACGCGCCGGATACTTGCTGCCGCACGGAAGGTTGTTCCGCCTTCCAGCCGAAACGCCCGACCTTTGGTTGTTGGGTGGCGAAATCCCAGACCATGTTCAATCGTCCCGAGATGCCGTCACTATTCTTATCCTCCGCATCTGCCAGTCTTTCCAATGTCTCCTCCGGGATCGCCTCCAGTAACCCCAGCCCGATCACTGCCGGAGCCACCCGCACGGATGAACGCATCTCTTTATGCATGGCTCCATACGCCACATTCGTGAAAGCATACTGCTGGCGACGTAAGGAGTAAGCCTCCCCATCCGCATACTGGCCTTTTAGCTCCACCCAATGCATCCGCACATCTGCCTCGGCCTTCACTCCCGGCAAAGCGCGTGTCTGGAGCTGACCGCCATAGACCGGCTCCGGGATCGGCCCACCAGTCTTTGCATCCTTACCCGGCAGGCTCAGCCGCACCACCAACGTGCGTGCGAACTCGCCCTCGGCTGGCACATGATCCCGGCCATCTTTGAAATGACAGGCAGAGCAGGAACGCGCGATGAAGAGCGGACCAAGACCATCACGTCCTGCCGTGGAAGCCGGAGCCGCCACCCAGTTCTCGTTGAAGAATGAATTGCCGGTGAAGAACAGCGCCTTGCGTTCCGCCTTCAGGTTTCTTGCCGCAAAAGTGAAGGCGTTCTTGCTCGTATCAAAGACTGTCGTATCACCGCCGGACAAAGCTTTGGGGGATACTTCTCCACTTAAGTTATCGGATGCCCGCAGCGAATCAGTCGCGATACCCGTCAGCAATAACAGCGCAAGGCAACCGAGCGCATTACCGTGGTTGAAGATTGAGGATTTTAACTGACTCACGTGCTTCACAGATTCAATTGGATGCCCAGTTCCTTCGCCGCGACGGCGAGCGTCTGGGTCTGGGCCTGGAGGGCATCGATCGCCTGCTTCAACGCCACCCGGCCAGGCGCAGTGTCGCGACCTTTCATCGCACGGTCAAATGGGACTGGCATGCCCTCGATCGCCTTGAGGCAGTCAGCCAGTTGCCGTCGGAATTTATCCGCCAATGCGGGATCTTTTTCCCGGATAACATCGATCAACCCGACTCCGCGCACTTCCGATCTGTCCAGCCGTAGATAACTCCCCGTGCAGATGTTCATGATACCAACCTGATCGTAGCGCATGTCCTGATGCGTCGTGTCACTGAAGCACGAATGTTCGTCCTCCTGCTCCTTGGTCGTATAAGCCACCATCGTGCGCTCACCGCCCAATTCACCACCACTGAAAGCACCCATACCTCGGATGAGTTTCTCCAAAGACTCATGTGGCGAAGCTTTCAGGAATTGCGCCCGATAATTAGTGCTCACGTCCGGCGCCCACTCGTCAGTGACTTGCTGCAGATGTTGCAGCAACAATTCTACCACCAGTCGCAGATACTCCCCGCGCCGTTCGGCATGCCGACGAATCCCATCATCTCCTTTCACATAATCCAGATGGGAACGTTGACCCGGACCATCCTCAAACAGATCCTGCCCCCACAACAAAAACTCGATGGCATGCCAGCCGGTGCTGACGTTTTTCTCACCTTCTTTCTCATTCAACTCCAATAGGAGCTCCTTGGTGATCCGGGGGAAATCTTTCGTATTACCGATGATACCCGCCGCCGGATCGTCCACCGTGTAATCGATGTAATTTTCATCGATGGGCCACGCATTGATCAGCCCCTCCACCTCCTCGATCGGGCCATCATAGAATCGTGCGGTTTCCGATTGCAGATACGGCACCCGTGCCGCGATCCAGGCCTGCCGGGCCTTTTCCAAAGCGGCGGCGGAAGGTTCTTTCAAAAAATCGTTTATGCCGGCTTGCATCTGCCGGGCGGCAGCCAGCGCATCAGCGTAAGTAGCATGCAGGATATTTGCGTAGTTGCGTAGAAACCGTTGGACCACCGTTTCCACTTCGCTGGCCGGGAGGGACCGCAGGCAAAGGCCAATCGAAGCAGAGGAAAGCAGAAGTAAAAATTGACGACGGCAGGCAAACCGTTTCATACGAACTGCTCTTTTCATCTCAACACATCGT
>CAZRGY010000617.1:0-2593 GCA_964599715.1 uncultured Verrucomicrobiota bacterium
TCGCCCGGCAGGTGCGTCCGCTCGTAGTGCGCGAGCCAGTCCAGCGCCGGGATTCGGCGCTTGAGCCACGATGCGGCGTTCATCGGTGCCTCAACGAATGGTGAATCGTTCCAGGACCAGAATGATGGTGATGAGCGCCACACCCAGGCCTATGGCAAACGCGGCGCGGGGCAGATGCAGCAGATCGGGCAGCGCGACTTCACCGAGGTCGCCCCACGTTTCGATCGTGCGTTTGCTCCATCCGGAACATTCGGCGAAGACCCACGAACCTGCGACCAGTCCCGTCATGCCGAAGAGCGCGTCCCAGCTGCCTTGTCCCAGCGCGGCGGCGGCCGTGCCGGGACAATAGCCCAGCAGGGCAAACCCGGCGCCGAACAGCAGCCCGCCGATGATGTTGGCCCCGACCCGCGTAGGCTTGAGGTGCAGATCCACCTTGCCGAAGTGATGCAGCGTGAAGACGCCGGTCATGCCTACCACGATCGCAGTGAGCATGATCTTCGCGACCGTGAAGTCCTGGAGCAGCAGTTGGCCGATGAGCACGTTGAATTTTCCCACGCCGCCTTTCTGCAAGAGGAAGCCAAACACCAGGCCGAAGAGCACACCGGTCATCAACTTTGGCGCCGCAGCCAACGGCGATACAGGTTCCCCTGCTGGTGGCGTGGGTGTTTTGCCCGTATCAATCATGGTTTCTCAGAGGGTGAAGAGCGGGATCGCTACCGCGACACCACCAATGAAAAGGCAGATCACGGTGATCCATGAGCCGGGGTTGAGCTGCATGGTGCCGCTGATGCCATGGCCACTGGTGCAACCTCCCGCCAGCCGTGAGCCGAAGGCCATGAGCAGGCCGCCGCCAAATCCGATCGCCGCACGCAAAACAATGCTGTCACCGAAACGTGCCTCCCACATCGGCGGCAGCCATTCGTTCGCAAACTCGCCCCCCGTCAGCGCGGCAATCGCACCGCCCACAATGGTGGCCACCACGAAGGCGAATCCCCAACCCACGCGCGGCGGCTTGGTCTTGAAGTAGGCGAGCGACTCTGTGTGGCGGGGCGCGATGAGTCTGCCGAGGAAGCCCGCGATGTGCGCGTAGAACGAGGAGGCGCCGATCGCCTTGTCGGAAAAATAGAAGGTCAGCCACGAAAGCACGCCAATGCCCGCGCCAACCACATACGGTGACCACGCCGGGCCGGGATAATTGAGCGCGTTCACGCCCGGTTCTGCCGCGACCGCAACCGACATGGGCAACAGGGCAAGACCGCTCAGGCCGATGCACTTCGTTGGCTTCGTCACTTCGTCCCTTTTTCCTGGTCTCCTTCAACCGGGAAACCCGCTTCTTCCCATGCTTGCCAGCTTCCGGGAATATTGCAGACACAGCTGAATCCTTCCTGTTGGAGAATACTGCTCGCGATGCTCGCGCGATAGCCGCTGTCGCAATACACCGCCGTCGGTTTGGTCCGGTCCAGTTTGCCGAGGTGCTCGCGCAGTTCTCCCAAAAAGACATGGCGGGCATTCGGGATGTGACCACTCTCCCATTCATCCGGTGAACGCACATCGAGCACTTGCAGCCTCTTGCCCGCGCGTTTGACTTCATGCACTGTCATCTGCCCGACCGACTCCAACGGCAGACTGGCGTTGTTCCACGCCGTCATTCCTCCGACGAGGTAGCCGGCGAACTTGGTGTAACCGGTGCGGACAAAGTAGCGGACGATCTCATTGAGCTGATCGTCAGACTCCAGGACCAGCAGGATCGGGTTCTTGGGATCCAGCAGCCAGCCAGCCCAAATCGAGAGCATTGGTTTGCCGCCGATGCTAAGCGCCCCCCGGATATGCCCGCCGCCAAAGGCCAGCATCGTGCGGGTGTCAATCAACACACTGTCCTTTTGCTTGATTGCCCCCTTGAACAATTTCGGGGGCAGCCCGCGCACATTGGGGAGGTTGCCGAGGATCTCCGGGCCTTTCGCGTTTACCTTCTTCATCCGTGGGTAGTAAGCCGGCGTGGGCGGGGCGGTGGAGAGCGCGTATTCGATGAAGGGTTTCACCTCATCGAATTGAAGGAACGCGTTGAAGCGTCTCTCACGGCCAATCGTGCTGCTGAGCCGGTCGCCAATGTCGGCACCGCACGGCGAGCCGGCGCCATGCCCCGGGTAGACAATGACCCCATCGTCCAGCTTCAGGTAGAAATCGCGCAAGGTTTGAAAGAGCTGTCGCGCCAGCTTCTTCGCCTGGGCGCTTCCGAGGAGATCGGGTCGCCCGGCGGAATTGACGAACAGCGAATCCCCGGTGAGCACACCCCAAGGCGCCTTCGGATGGTCCTTGTCCGCGACCAGAAAGGCGACGTGTTCCGGCGTGTGGCCGGGCGTGTGCCTAACCGTGATCCGGGCGGAGCCGAACTTGAAGGTGTCTCCGTCATGGATTGGCTCGTGGTCAAAGCCGTAGCGCGCCCCGCCTTCGTGACTCACGAATATTTTCGCGGTTTCGACCCGCGCACAGAGTTCGCGCGCGCCGCTGACGAGATCGGCGTGGATGTGCGTTTCGAAGATGTGCGTGATCGAAACCTGCTTCTCGCGGGCGAGTTCGAGGTAGCAGTCCACGT
>CAZRGY010000618.1:0-2592 GCA_964599715.1 uncultured Verrucomicrobiota bacterium
GAGGTACGCCGTGGCGATGGCCACGGAGATGAGCGTCATCATTCCGGGCCGGCGGGACTCGAGCTCCTCGGAAAATCCTTTGAGAAACGGCCAGCCGCCATACGCAAAGACCGCGGAGGAAAGGCCGAACAGGACATAGATATCGCCGGGGAAACGGATGGCTTCTCGCAGTCCCACCAGCGTTTGGAGCATCGGCGAGAGGATCAGAATCGGCAGGGTCAAGACCAGTGAGATCCAGAACCGATTCCGGAAATCCGTCGCCATGTCGGCATGATCGTCGTGCTGGTCAGGATGGTCGGAATCGGCGTGCGGCATTTGCGCTTCGGCCTCCGACCAATCCTGCTCGGCATGTCCCTTCGGACGACCTTCCGCCAGATAGATGGCGTATGCCTTCTTCGCCACCTCGTCCTGGGTCGGTTCTGTTGCCGGTCCGCCGTCGGCTACGTGTTTGTGCTGGTCCACAGGCGGCCCCCTGTCGTTTGTTTGATCCAACGCTGTCACAACTGCGATTCAGATAGCCCTGCGCGATGATGACCGGGACCCGAAGCATCGGAGAGGTCACGGACCAGCCGATCATGCTGCCGCTGCTTCCTTCATGATTCTGGCAATCGTGGCTTCCACATCCTGCGCCACTTCATCCAGTTGCGGCGCGTTGAACAGCGCCAGAAGAGTGGTGGGCTTCAGAGTAGCCAAGATGGTCTTGCCGCCCTCCTCGTAGATAGAGATTCGGCAGGGCAGTGCGGTGGAGACGCTCATGTTTTCATCGAGCACCTTCTTCGCTTGCTGGGGTTGGCACACCTCGAAGATCAGGCATTCGCGGCCGAACTCCACGCCTTTCTTCGCCATGGTCTCTTTGAGGTTGTGAAGCTGCATCACGCCAAAGTGATTGTTCCGGACGGCGGCGTGCAAAGCCGCCGCTATCTCGCTGACCGTTTTGTCCGTGGATAATTTGATCAGCATTGGGTTCCTTTTGTGGCTGGCAATTCAATGCACTGGCGGATCGTGAACGTGCGATTACTTCTTGGACAGCTTATTGATGGCGACGACCAATAGGACCACTACCAGCACGCCGATCACCGGCCAGATCCACATCCCTCCGCCCATCCCTCCGCCCATCCAGCCACCCATCCATCCGTCTGTATTGTTCATCATAAAGCGCCTTTCGATGCTCTGCGGTTAGGCCACCACTTGGCAATCCGGAACGCGAGGAGAAACAGGTCTGACCAGTGGAGGGACTTGCCAGGACATCGGCAATTGTTCGTCACTGAAGATCCGGGCGGTCAGCAATCCGTTCTGTTCTTCTTGATGTTCATCGTTGGCCCGCGGATTTGCCGTCCATGTCATTCATCTTCTTCATCATTAGACACTTTGCCGAGGACTCCTTGCCCATCTGCATGTGCTGCATCATGTGCTTCATCATCTCCTCTTCCATCTTTGCCTTGCGCGCATCCATGGCAATTCGCTGCTCCACCATGTGGGTAACGACAGCAGCCATTAGGTCCGTCTTCTTGTCCTGCGGCGCGCGGTTCATCTCGGTTAGCTGCGCGGTGAGTTCGGCGTCCTGAGCCTTCGTGTCCGCCTTCATCTTCGCTTTCTGCGCCTTCATTTCCTGGCATTGCTCCATCATTTTAACTTCCGGCATTTTTTCTCCCTCGGCAGATTCGGCGGAGCGCGCTGGGACGGGAGACCAGATGGCCAAGGCGAGGGCCAAGGCGAGGCTGGAACGGATGAAGAGGTTCGTATGCGTTTGTTTTTTCATGTGCTGTTGCTTTCTTTTTGTTTTGCTTTTATTCGTCGCCAACGTGACGGCGAAAGTCTTACTGGCGCTGACTGGTTAATGTTTCTCCACCAGATTCATGCCCCACTTGGGGCAATCGCCCGGTGCGTCTTTCACCACTTCAGGGTGCATCGAGCAGGTGTATTGCTGAGCATGAGCGCCGCTCTCTGACGGCGCGGACTTTTTGCAACCCGTCCCGCCCAGAACGGCGCCGCCGAGTGTTAAAGCTATTAGCGCCAGCCGTATCCATTTCGATTGTGACACCGCGATGACTACGCCAATGACCTTGTTTTTCATGTTCATAACTGTGTGTTTCTGTTGTTAAGCGTTGTTTGGTTCGTTGTTGTCATCGGGGGAATGCCCTTTCCAAGGCGAACAATCCGACGGTAAGCACCACCGCAAGAATTACCACGAACACACCGCGCGGGACGTGCAGCAAATCTGGCAGCAGAACTTTTCCGAGGTCGCCCCACTTCTCTGCGGTCTTTTTCAGCGACGCCGAGAACTCTGCGAAAATCCACGAACCCGCGACCAATCCCACCATGCCGAAGAGAGCGTCCCAGCTTCCTTGACCCAGCGCCGCCGCTGCCGTGCCGGGGCAATAGCCCATCAGCGCGAAACCGGCGCCAAAGAGGAGTCCGCCGATGATGTTCGCGCCGATTCGCGTCGGCTTGATATGCAGATTCACCCTGGCGAAGTGATGCAGGGTGAAGACGCCCACCATGCCGACGAGGATGGCGGTCAGCATGATCTTTGCGACGGTCCAGTCCTGGAGCAGCAATTGGCCGATGAGAATATTGAACTTTCCGACGCCG
>CAZRGY010000619.1:0-2586 GCA_964599715.1 uncultured Verrucomicrobiota bacterium
TCAACGGGAGGTAATCGGTCCATTTGCCCACAATGCCCTGTTTCTCGGAGAGGAAATAGAAGACATAGACGGGCACGAGGGCGAAACCGGCGAGCAAGCCGCCCCAGGAGGCGACCTTGCCAAGCTGGTCCATGAGCCAGGCGGAGACAACGGGGAGGGCGGTGGTGGCCCAGTTCTGGGCGTCCGTGCCGATACCTTCATCCCACGCTTCCTTGGCCTGCATGCCCAGACGGGAGGATTCGAGCCAGGTGCCGAGGCGGTTCTTCAATTGTTCAGCATAGGCGGGGATCTGGTCGATGAGCTGGCTGGTCTCCACAAGGAGTTGCGGGATGACGGTGGCGAGCAAGATGAGGAACAGCATCACGGCCACAAAGAAAACCAAGATGATGGCGCGGGTGCGGGGGACCTGTTTGTGCTCCAGCCAATCGACCACCGGGTCCAGCAAGTACGCGATGATGGCGGCCACGGCGAGAGGGAGCAGGACGGAGGAGAGCAGGTTGACCAGCAGGCCCAAGGACCAGATGAGCAGGCCGAAGACGGCCAAGGAAACACCGATCGCCAAGGTGGTCACGGAGAACCACAAGATGCTGGCCTGTCGTTCGCTGGGTGATGGGAAACTCATGCCTATGGGTTATTGATAGCTGATTACCCCTTTGAATCCAGCATGGATTCGCAGGAAGTTAGGTCAGCTTGCCACGGCAGGAGCGGCAAGGGGATTACAAACTCAGGCCGGATGTGGAGGCGCGGAGGGGGTCATTTCTTTTTCCCGGCGTGACCTTTCTGACTGCCCATGCCTTTCATCATGGGGCATTGGGCCAGAGATTCTTTGCCCATCTCCATGTGTTCCATCATGTGTTTCATCATCGATTCTTCCATTTTGGCCTGGTGGGCATTCCGGGTGGACTGCTGCTGCGCCATGAGCGTGACGACGGCAGCCAGCAGTTCCAATTTATCTTCGCGCGGGGCGCGCTCCATGGTTTCCAGACTGGCCGCGAGCCGGTCGGCCTGGGCCTGAATATCTGTCTGCATCTTTTGCCGTTGTGCCTGCATGGCCTGGCAGTGGTCCATCATGTTCATGTCCGCAGCGGTGGCGGTGGGCACGGGGTGGGCAAACCAGATGCCAAGGGCGAGGCCCAAGGCAAGACCGGAGCGGAGGACGAGGTGGGGAGAGGTAGGGGTGGTCATGTCGTTTTGTTTGGTTCAGGGAGTGGTGGTTATGGACAGTTTTTTAAAGGTCAGGAGGCGGTCGATCATGGTTTTGGTGATGCGTTTGAGGAGCAGGTAACCGAAGTCGTGATCCTTTTCGCAAAGGTCCGCCAAGCGGGTGCCGTAGAAAAACAACGCGCGGGTGGGGACGAGGGCACGGGCACCGCTTTGCAGGTATTGGGCCGGGAAGAGCCAGGACCAGCCCAGCTCTTCACCCGGGCCCAAAGTGTCAATAGTGATGAGTTCATGTTCAGGCGATTCGAATTCCAAGGCCACGTGCCCCTCCAGGATGAGGTAAAAGCGGTTGGAGGGGCTGCCTTCCTCCAGCAGGAACTGGCCGGGTTCAAACTGAACCTCCATGGCGGAGTCAGTGAGCAGTTGGAGGTGTTGCGGGGTGAGGCCTTCGAAGAAAGGCTGGCTCGCGATGAGTTCGTAGAGCTTGGTCGAGGGTGCGTTGCCCGGGGTGGAAGATGGAGAAGTCACAGATCAGCCTTGGTGAGGGGGAAATATGGTGGTGGTGATCATTTATCGTTGTTGGCTGCCGTTTTGGCGGCCTGGACCATGTGGTCGCGGGCGGCCCGGGCGATGCCTTTATCGACGAGTTGTTCTTTGAGGCTGCGGCCTTCGGCATCCTCGTCCACGCTGGGGGCGTTGGGGACCTGATGGCCGGTGTTGGTTTCGTCGCGCGGGGTTTGATTGGCTGGTAGTGAATCCTCCGGGGAACTGGCGGCGGGCTTGGGGTTCAGTTCGCGTTCGGCCTCTGCGAGGTCAAAGGCGGTGACATCCGTCACGGAGCCGCCACGGCTGAGGGCGATCTCCACGGCGCGTTGCCGGACGTCCGGGGGCGTGGTGGTGGCGGGGGCGCCGGGGGGAGTGGGAATCACGCCGTCGTTCAGGGAACTGGGTTTCATAGGGCTAGGGGGAGCGGGGATGGGGGAAGGTCCGGGTTTTCTTGGTGGTCTTGATTTGACGGGTGCTGCGGTCTTCGCGCATGTCGCGGGATTGGGAGAAGATTTTCTCGCGTTTGGCATCCGGGTCTGGGGTGGCGACGGGGCGGGGTTGCGGGGCGGAGGTGGAAAAGTTTTGGACGGGCGGAGTGAGGACGGTGAGGACTGGCTTGAGAGTTTTTTTCATAGGAATACTTTTTAGCTGTGCCTGAGTGCAGGCGGTAACAACGACTGTGCCAGCGGAGGGAGGGTGGTGGGTATTGGGTGTTTACCTGACTTCAGGCAAAGCAGCCGAGAATGTCACGGTGTCACCAATGCATTATGCTGTCCAAGGGGCAAGAGTGGCAGGGGAGGGGGAGATCACAAAGATGGGTGGGGAGTGGAGTGCGGAAAAGTGCTGACTAAATTGCTGGCTTCTTCCATTGTGCACCGT
>CAZRGY010000620.1:0-2583 GCA_964599715.1 uncultured Verrucomicrobiota bacterium
CGCGGCGCGTTTGGAGGAAGAATCGAGGGGGGAGTTTAGCATATGTCTATATACTCAGACATCCTGACCTGGGGTGGAATCAGGATGAGCCGACTTGGCGATAGATGAGACGGAGCTGGGTGGTTGGAAAGACAGTTTCGGTCTCGGAGAGGATGTTGCACATCTGTTGGATGGCGGCGTCCTGCAGCGGGCTGCCCAAGTGGTGAACTTCGACGGTCAAGGTGTTGGCTTGGGGATCGGGTCTGAGGTTCACGGAGATCGTAAAAAGGCGGCGAAGCAGAGCACGAAGATCATCTTGCCGAGACAAGTGGTCGGCGAGTTGGCCTGCCATCGCGCTCTCGGCCCGGTAGGCGATCATCTTGATGGTATCGATGAAGTGCTTGCTCTCCGGGCGGAGTTGAGCGAAGCGCTCGTCCTCTGGCAATTCTTTGAGGGTGACTTTACGCGGAGTCCCCTTGCGCTGCTCGATGAGCGTCTGCAGGGCGGCCTCCTGGGTTTGGATCTTCTCCCGCAGCTTGCCCCCCTCCAACTCGAAGGCTTGAACTTGCTCGGCCGTGGGTTGTGCTGGCAGGACATGCGCGCCGAAGAGCGCTCGCAGGCGGGTCAAGGTGGCTCGCTCCCGGCGGACTTGTTGGTCGAGGCGGCGATGGGCTGGATTGATGACCGTGGTGGTTTCAGGAAGCGGCGTAGTCCCGTATTGAATCAGCCGGTCCAGGCCGAAGTGTTCTCGCATGTACTTCAGGTAATTTTCCTGCGACCACCGCGCCCCGATGGCGGCCGCCACCCGGGTCAGATCCATCTTCCGATGGGTGGTCACAATCGAACATTGGGAGCCGTCGTCATTGAGTTCCCGCACCTCACGAACCCAGGTCCCGTTGCTCAGGCATACGCCCATTTCGGCCAAAGCCATCTCAACGATCTGGCCGGTGTGCAAGCGCACCGACTGGCGGACAAACCATTCCACCGGCCAGGGATCGCCCGGCTTCTTGCGATAGGTCAGAACGCCGATGCGCAGTTCCCACAGGTCAGCAAACAAGGCCGGAGAGTAGCCCTCCCGATCCACGACGACCGTGAAACGGACCGCGTCCGGGTCGGCGGCCAGCGCCTGGGCCGAAGGTTGTGGAGCATCGGCCAGCAGTCGTGGAATGATCGATTCGCGCAACACCTTCACCAATCCCGGATTGACCACCTGGGTGATCACGAAAAAGGGTTCTCCGCCCAGACCGTTGACCCAGTAGTCGGTGGTGCCACGCAGGCACAACCGTTGCCGGGCCACGTAACGCCGCGGCAGGTGCGTCAATCCTCCGTGGTAAACCCGGACGTGGCCGTCGGCGTAATACAAGCCGGCCAGGGCCTCATCCTCCACCTCCGAACCCGCCATCCATTCCTTGGCCAACTGGCTTTGCCATTGCGCCGCCTTGCCGGCGGCTCCACAAAGCAGCCCGATCTTCTCCCGCAGCGTCTTGACCTCCGGCAGGCGGTCCAGCCCCAGCAACCTGCCCCATTCCCCGGGGGCCTGGTAGCGGACTTGTTCCATCGATGGGCATCGCACCAGCGCCAGCAACCCCAGGAACAGAAAGATCGTCTCCAACGGATAATACCCGGGCGGCAACGTGTAATGCTCACGCGTATGCCGCAACAGTCCTTCCGTCAGCAGCGCGGGTAAAGCCAGCAAGACGCCTCCATTGGCGACGTCATCGGCGGTGGCAAACTCCAGTGGCGCCGCGCTCAGCAACCCGCACGCACTGAGCACCCGATCCACGGTGCGCGTCGTCGCATAGCCCATCGGCGCCTGCGCATCGTCCCACGAACGTTGGCTCGCAGTCGTGGCGACCGGCTCAACGGCTTGCGAGATCCGAACGACCTTCCGGCCACGATTGGACTCCACCGGTTCAGCGTCCGACGGGCCTGCGGCTACAGTCGGGCCGGCTTTTTCCCCGGCGGTTTCGTTTTTTTTAACGCCGGCAGCCGCCCTGCACCGATCGCCTTTCGCACCGTATCGACCAACACCCCGGTCTGCTGGCTCACCTCCACCAAGCGGCTCCCTCCAAGGATGAGTCCGCGGGCCTGTGCCAACTTCGCCGCGTCAAGCTTGGTGCCTTCACGCCGGGGCGGTGCCACAAAAAATCCCGCCGCTCCTCGTTCTCGAAACATCTTGGTCGCTCGTTTGATGGCGACGAGCGGCACACCGAATGCCTTGGCGATTTGCCCCTGGGTCGCCCCGCCCTCCATGATCAACTGGCTCGTGAACAGCCGGAAGCTGGCCAGATCGTTCCTGGCGTGCGTGAACACCGGCAGATGGCCATTGAAGTAGACCACTTTGTCTCCCTCCGTCCGGCACGCCAGATCACGATTGATCTCCACCGACCCGGCCGGGAACATCGGCAATTGAACTTGGGGCATCCACCTATTCACCGCCACAGCCCCCATCCGTGGAAGCCAAAAAAAACGTCCCGCTCGGTCTCAAATCCGTTCCACTTTACCCAATCGTTTCCCGCATTAGGTCAGGATGTCTGAGGCTTCCATCGAGGAAAAGTTGGGGCTGCCGGTCGTTGTACGTGACGGAAACCAACGCAAACCCGG
>CAZRGY010000621.1:0-1623 GCA_964599715.1 uncultured Verrucomicrobiota bacterium
TTCAAAATCATTGAGGATCTGGTCAAATGGGAAAATACAACGAATGAAGATGTGTTAAATGCTGCTCGAGAGGAGATTTGGCAAAGCTGGCGTAGAGCGTGCGCTGACAACGCTGATCACCCACGTGCCAAGGAACTCTTTAATCGCAGCAAACTGCCCGCCTTTCACGATCCATTTGCTGGCGGCGGAGCACTTCCGCTAGAGGCACAAAGACTGGGGCTAGAAAGCTACGCCAGTGATCTAAATCCAGTTGCTGTCCTGATCAACAAAGCGATGATCGAGATCCCGCCAAAATTTTCAGGGCAATCTCCAGTTAATCCGAATGCGGTCGTGGCCAACAAGAAGCTCCAGGATGACTACAAAGGCGCCAGAGGACTTGCCGAGGATGTCCGTTACTATGGCCAATGGATGCGCGATGAAGCCGAAAAACGCATTGGCGCACTTTATCCTAAGGTCAAAGTCAGTGCCGAGATGGCGAAAGAACGACCGGACCTGAAATCCTATGTCGGCCAGGAACTGACAGTAATAGCCTGGCTGTGGGCTCGCACTGTTAAGAGTCCCAATCCAGCCTTTGCTGACGTAGATGTGCCACTCGCATCAACTTTCATGCTCTCCACTAAGGCGGGCAAAGAAGCCTATGTTGAACCAGTAATTGAAGGTCGCGGTTATCGTTTCACGGTGAAGGTTGGTAAGCCAAAAGATGCTGAACGAGCGAAAAAGGGAACAAAGGCTGCTCGTGCAAACTTCAACTGCCTGATATCCGAGACACCAATTTCAGGTGACTATATCAAGGAAGAAGGAAAAACTGGAAAAATGGGGGCGAGACTAATGGCCATTGTGGCTGAAGGCACTCGCAGTCGCGTATATTTAGCACCAACTCCTGAGCACGAAGTGGCTGCCAAAATGGCAAGGCCAACGTGGAAGCCTGAAGGCGAGATAGCCAAGCGAATGACGGGGGGGAACTGTACGCCTTACGGCTTAACAACATGGGGCGACCTTTTCACTCCAAGGCAGTTGATCGCCTTAACAACATTCTCCGACCTCGTTGGCGAGGCGATGCTGCAGATTCGCCACGACGCACTCAAAGCGGGGCTTCCCGACGACCCGACGCCATTGAGAGATGGTGGCACAGGGGCGAATGCATATGCAGAGGCGGTGGGAGTGTACCTAAGTTGCGCGTTGAGCCGACTTGCGTCCTACAACAACTCTATCTGCCACTGGAACATGGCTGGCGGCAGCGTGGCCCAGATCTTCTCACGACAATCGGTACCTATGTCGTGGGACTTCATCGAAGTGTGCCCCCTAAAAAAAATGAGTGGAAACTGGGCTGGGGGCATTGACTGGGTGAGTGATGTCTTTGCGAATTTGGCAATAGGCCAACAGCATGGGGTTGGTCTCCAGTATGATGCCAGCTCTCAGAAACTGTCTCGGGATCGCGTTGTATCGACTGACCCGCCGTACTACGACAACATTGGCTATGCAGATCTATCTGACTTTTTTTACGTATGGCTGCGGCGCATATTGCGCGGTGTATTCCCCGAGCTATTTGCCACTCTCGCCGTGCCAAAAACGGAAGAACTGATTTCCTCGCCCCATCGACACAGCAGCAAGGAAAAAGCTGAG
>CAZRGY010000621.1:1633-2577 GCA_964599715.1 uncultured Verrucomicrobiota bacterium
CTGAGACTTTCTTCCTCGACGGCATGACCAAGGCTATGCATCGGCTTGTCGAGCAGTCGCATTTCTCATTCCCTGTCACTATCTATTACGCATTCAAGCAGTCGGAAACTGAAATCGTCGGAGGCACGGCGAGCACCGGCTGGGAGACCTTTCTGGACGCAGTAATCCGCGCCGGCTTTAGCATCTGCGGAACTTGGCCGATGCGGACAGAGAAACAAGGTAGAATGATACAATCTGGCACTAACGCTCTCGCCTCCAGCATCGTACTCGTCTGCCGTCGACGCCAGGAATCTGCCACCACTATTACTCGGCGAGAATTTGTCTCTGCACTCAAGATCGAACTTCCCAAGGCACTGCGACACTTACAGGAAGGCAATATTGCACCCGTAGATCTGGCTCAAGCCTCTATCGGACCAGGCATGGCCATTTATACCAGGTATTCAAAGGTGATGGATGCCGAGGGACAAGCACTAACCGTGCGAGAGGCACTTGCACTCATCAATCAAGTCCTCGATGAGACGCTGTCAGAGCAGGAGGGCGAATTCGATGGTGACAGTCGCTTTGCACTAGCCTGGTTCGAGCAGAGCGGATTTGTCGATGGCGAGTTCGGGTTAGCTGACCAGCTGGCTCGCGCAAAAAATACGAGCGTACAGGGCTTAGTAGAGTCTGGCATCCTAAAGTCCAATCGAGGGAAAGTCCGACTGTTGAAACCAGAAGAATTGCCTAAGGATTGGGACCCATCTTCTGACCCACGATTGTCGGTATGGGAAATTGTCCATCAGTTGATCCGAGTGATGAACCAGGATGGTGAAACCGCAGCTTCTGAAATCGTCAGAGTTCTTGGGTCCAAAACAGATCCAGCACGCGACCTTGCCTACAGGCTTTACAGCATATGCGAACGTAAGAAGCGAGCAGCGGAGGCTATTGCTTACAATGCCTTCGTT
>CAZRGY010000622.1:0-2575 GCA_964599715.1 uncultured Verrucomicrobiota bacterium
AAATGGCAATTCGTCGAATAATGCCGCGTCAGGTCCGCCGTCTCTTCTGGCAACACCTTCTCCAGCAGCAGACAATACAATTGCCGGTCGCTCAGGTGATTGCTGTTCAGGAAATAGATGCGGCTCGCCGCCAGCGCGTAGATGATCTCCCACAACTTCGCCGTCAGGGAATACTCCGTCAGCTCATCCGGATGCGGCACCGACACTCCCCGCCGCTGGAGCAGCTCCATGACCGTCGCCCGGGCGGCATTCTCCACCGCCTCCACCTCATACAACGGATGATCCTCTGGATCGCCAGAAAACGGATTGAGGGAGTCCATAAGGCAACCTTGTCACAAATCCGTGACAAAGGGAATGTCGAAATTAAAGCCGGAATATAAACCCTCAAGACTGCCACACGAGAGATCGGTGGGCCATCTCCGTCAGCTTCACCACTGCCGGGTGGTTCATCCGCCGCTCGGCCGTTACCGCATAATAATACTCACGACATTCGTGCGTGCGGCCTAACACTTTAAACTCATACCTTTCCACCGCCTCCCGCTCGACCACCGTTGGGACCACGATAAAACCCATCCCTCCGGTCGCCACCACTTTTGTCAAAGCCGCATCCTCAAACTCAGCGATGACTTCGGGCTGCACCCGGACCGCTTGAAACCATTTGTCCAGGGATCGCCGCACGTTCGAGGTCTGCGCTGGTAATAGCGCCGGCGCCCGATCCAGACATTTCGGAAAAGCTCCTCTCATGGTCTTCGCAAGCTTCTGCTGGACGCAGAACGAGACCCCGCAATTCCCCAGTTCGTGATTGAACGCCTTGAACTTCAGCGCCGCCGGAGCCGGCTCGTCCATCAAGACGATATCCAGCCGGTGAGTGGCGAGCTGCCCCAGCAGATCCTCATTCTTTCCCTCCCGACAGATCAGCAGCACCGGCGGTTTGGCCTCCAGCAATGGCTTGATGAGTTGATAGCTCAGTAACTTGGGAAACGAATCCGAGATCCCGACATTCAACCGCAAGCGCCGCAGCGTAGGCGTCTGCTTCACCGCGCTGGCCAGCTCCATCCCCAGCGAGAATATCTCCTCCGCGTAGCCAAAGACCAGATGCCCCGTTTCCGTCAGCACCAGGCCACGCCCTTGCCGGCGAAACAGGCTTTCCCCCAAGGATTCCTCCAGCGACTTTATCTGCGCGCAAATGGATGGCTGCGATACGTTCAGCTTCTGGGCCGCCGCCCGCAAACCGCCTTCCTTGGCCACCGCCCAGAAATACTTCAGATGATGATAGTTCAGCCATTCCATGCCCCCTCCATACTTAGTTTTTTTGGAACAATCAATTAACTACTTCGTATTAGTCGAATTTTTGAGACATCTCTAGATTGCCCCACTGGTCAGCGGTTTGGCCGGGTGGATAAGACGGATCATGAAAAGTATGGTATGTATATCAATCGCGATACAGACCGTACGTCTCCGGCCATGAACTTATGCACTGTTAACATACGAACCGCCAAACCGTGCCTTTATTTAAATAACTGAACTATGGATGCTATCTGGCTTTGGGTCGGTTTTAATCTGTTCGTCCTGCTGATGCTGGCGCTCGATCTGGGTGTCTTCCATCGGAAATCCCACATCGTCACCTTCAAAGAATCCCTCACCTGGACAGCAGTCTGGATCACCCTCGCCCTGATCTTCAATGCCGGTTTATGGTACTTCTCCGGCCCGCAGAAAGCGCTCGAGTTTTTCACCGGCTACGTCATCGAGAAATCGCTCAGCGTAGATAACGTCTTCGTCTTCGCGCTCCTGTTCTCCTATTTCAGCGTGCCCCGAGAATATCAGCACAAGGTACTGTTCTGGGGCATCCTGGGAGCGCTCATCATGCGCGCTACGATGATCGGCCTCGGCGCGATACTCATCACCAAGTTCGCCTGGATCATCTACATCTTTGGCGCCTTCCTCATCCTGACCGGCTTGAAGATGATCTTCAAAAAAGACGAAGAACTTCATCCCGAGCAAAACCCCATCGTCCGTTGGTTCAAACGGGTCTTCCCCGTCACCAAAGAATACCGGGGCGACCGTCTCTTCGTGCGGGAAAACGGCGTCCTCTTCGCCACCCCACTTTTCGTCGTCCTGCTCTGTGTCGAGATCACGGACGTCATCTTTGCCGTGGACTCCATCCCCGCCATCTTCGCGGTGACCAAAGACCCCTTCATCGTCTACACCTCAAACGTCTTCGCCATTTTGGGCCTGCGCTCGCTCTACTTTGCCCTCGCCGGCATGATGCACAAATTTCATTACCTCAAACTCGGCTTGGGCTTTGTCCTGGTCTTCGTCGGCATCAAGATGCTGCTCGCCCATACCACCTACAAGCTGGACACCCTGCTTTCACTGGCGGTGGTCGGTCTGATACTCGCCACCTCAGTCGTCGCGTCCCTCCTCCGTCGCACGCCGGAAGACGGCGAGGATGCATCCACCACCAAACACAACTGAACCAATCACACCGCTCAACTCTCAACCCAAACCTCCCCAGAACCAAGAACCTAGACCCATTCCCTAATATCACGTTTCCTGAAGTTAGCTTTCCCGTTCG
>CAZRGY010000623.1:0-2575 GCA_964599715.1 uncultured Verrucomicrobiota bacterium
TGGCTTTCATCGCCACGGCCGACAACGAATCCGGGATGCGGCCGCCCGGGCAATGACGCAGCTCGATGGCTTGCTTGCCTTGCTTGCCGTTCACATCCCGCCGTTTCTGGGTGTTGTAGATGATGGGTGGCGCGATATAGCCGGTGCGGACATTCGTGAGCACCTCCTGCACGGTTGTGCCGCCAACGGGGGAGCGGAGGGCGAGGAGATTGTAGAGGATGCCGCCGAGGGAGAAGATGTCGGTGCGTTCGTCGATATCCGCGAGCCGGCCTTCCGCCTGTTCCGGGGCCATGAACTGCGGCGTGCCCATGATCGCGCCATCCAAGGTCAGGGAAACATTCTCGCCGGCGGCGAACTCCTCAGCCACCTCCACCTTGGTGACGGAGGGATGTTCATCGGTTTTATCCGGCCGCTCGTCCATCACCTTCGCGAGACCCCAGTCCATCACGAGCACCTCGCCGAACTTGCCCAGCATGATGTTCTCCGGCTTGAGATCGCGATGCACCACGCCCTTGGCGTGCGCATATGCCATGGCATCACAAATCTTTTGAAAGATCGTGAGCAACTGACTCAACGGATACTGGGTCAGCGTGGTGGCATCGCCTTCCTTGATCCGTTGCAACACCTCCAACAGCGTGCTCCCACGTACAAACTTCATCGTGTAGAACACGCGTCCTTGCGGGTCCTTGTCGAGATCGTAAACAGGGACGATGCTGGGGTGTTCTAGTTGGGCGAGAATCCGGGCTTCCTGCACGAAGCGCAACCGGATTTCACGGGAGATCTCGCGGTCCTCACGGATCACCTTCATGGCCACGGAGCGGCCAAAGTGCAGATCGTCGGCGGCGAGCACTTCGCCCATGCCACCCTTGGCCAGCAATTTCTCGATCTTGTAACGAAGTGATTCAGCGGGATGGCTCATGCTCTAAGATTTGTGCGATTGAGGAGAACGGGCGCGCCGGAATGGTGCCTAGATGGTGTCATCGCGTTGGTGAATGATCGGGTCGAAGTTTGTTGGCGGAAACGGGTCGGTAGCAATCCGGAAAACGGCCCCATGAACGGAGTTGACCGGCTCTAATGCACTGCCTTGACTTCACCCAAATCACCCACCGGTAATTCCCCGTCCTTTGGGGCGTCAGCGTCTCGTCGAACAGAATCACGCCGCTGATGGATTCGCCCAGACCGGGCGTGGTGATAATCAAATCCCGATTAGCGCGTCGGGCCCCCTCGGTCTGAGTAATGCCGAGCTCCGCGAAGCGCTTGTTGCAGGTAGCCTGGCTTTCGTCTATCGCCAGCAAACCATGGTCGTCGGCGACCATCGCCATTGCGGTATCTATAACTAGCTGCGTGTTCATTTTTAGTTGCTCCATTTTCAGTTCCGAAATTCCGGCATGTCCTCGCCATGTTCGGCGATGTATTGTTTGTGTTCGATGAGATTGTCGCGCAGAGCTTCCTTGGCATAAGCTGCGCGCGGGTCAAGCGTGGGCACGCGCTTGATCACGTGGGAAACGAGATGGAAACGGTCGAGATCGTTCTGCGTAAACTCGGTCGTTTGCATGTAATCCGCATAACCTCGAAAGGAGGCGTTTCTCCAGCCCACGTTGAGCTTATCGCTTTTCGCATGACGCAGCCCGCCGAGTCCCGGCTGATGAAGGCATCCCAATCTGGCTTCCTTCAATGGTCTAGGCAAGGTAGCCTCGTTGAACTGCGGATTGTGCCGGGAACGCGGCACGGTGCGCACATCCATGACGCAAGATGCCCCGTGGGTCTGTAGCAGGTCGATGAATTCCTCAAGCGTGCGTGTGGAATGACCAATCGTCATGACCAGCGGCGAACATTCTTCCTTTGGCGCACTCTTGTCCACGCCATCAGCAATTTGTTTCTACGCGCGCTCATGGTTTGCTTTTGAGCTTCTTGAGCGCCGATCCCTTGTGCATGGCCAGATGGTCGGTCGTGTCGCTTTTGATCAGATACTGCGGTTCCTCCTTCCAGGCGCGAACCGTGTAGGTCTTGAACTGTATGGCGGAGGTGAGCTTCTTCTTGATCGTTCCCTGGACGTGGCCCGCTTCCGAGTTCCACCCCACATGATCTCCAACTTGAAAGTCCTTCTTCATCGTGTGATTGCTTTTCGGTTTCTGGATCAGGATCGAATCATTGTTAGAATCATCTTGAACCGCGCGAGCGCCTTGAGGGCATGCGGTTGACCGGCGGGCATGAGTATCATCTCGCCGCAATGCAAGCGATGTAGGGCGCCAGAGATGCTGATTTCTGCCTCTCCTTCGAGCACTTGCACCAGTGCATCGAACGGGGCCGTGTGCTCACTCAGGCCCTGACCTTCGTCGAAAGCGAACATGGTCACGCTGCCGGCGGGCTTTTTAACGACTTCGCGGCTGACGACCGCGCCGTCCTGGTAGTTGACGAGTTCAAGGACTTGAGCGACTTGCCCGCCAGGGAGTCCTTTGAGTTTGGATGGGGTTTCGGGTTTCATGTAAAGTCACGGAATCACAGTTTCACTTTTCGCAGCCGCAGGGCGTTGACGATGACCGAGACGGAACTCAGGCTCATTGCAGCGCCCGCA
>CAZRGY010000624.1:0-2567 GCA_964599715.1 uncultured Verrucomicrobiota bacterium
CCCCGTGGGTATAGACATGCCCCGCTACGCCGTGGGTATTGAGGATACGGATTTCCCGGCTGATATTCCCCAAAGCGATCCGCGAATAAAGCTCACCCGTCTGCGAATCATTCAAAAACAAGGACCCCCGCTCAGCATGGGTCTGCTCCACACTTAACCGCACCAGCACTTCCAACACCTCATCAAGCGTCTCGATGGCCGATACTTGCTGGCTGATGCCCAGGAGCATCTCCAGATGCCGCATCTTATCCTCGGTATTTGTGATACCATCAAGTCCGTGGATGACCGTGCGTTTTTTTGACTTCGCTTTTCGCATGACTGCTGCTACGCGATTATTTTGGTTTCTGGTCCAGTTGCTCACGCAGCGCTTGCACCGTGGCTTTCAGCTGCTCCACCTCAGCCCGTGATGACGTCCGTGTCTGCTGCACGGCCTGCTCCTTCTCAAAATGGGCATCGTCCAACACTTGCCGCAATTTGTGCACGGTTTCCTGAAGTTGATTGATTTCCGATTGCGCTCCTGCAATTGCCGCCTGCACCGCCTTTTGCTTGTCAAACTCCATGGCGTCCATCTCATCACGCAACACTTGGATGGTCTGGCGCAGCTGGGCCACCTCCACATTACATTCAGCGATGGCCGCTTGCCGCACCTGCTGCTTGTCGAATCGTAAAGATGAGACTTCCTCCTCGAGTTGAGTGATACGACGTTTCAACTCGACTGGATCCCTGGCCGTAGTATCCGGCCCGCCTGTATGCTTGTTCGCCAAAGGAACTGTTTTAAGCACCGCAGTGCAGTCGTATTGGAGTTGTGGAACAGCTCCCTTATCTGTGCCAACTGGCTGACTGGCAAGGAAATAAGCAACCGCTCCGTGATTGCTTTACCATCACAAACCGATATGATTCTGCATCGATAATCATGCCCCAGTCCAAACCTATGCGTATCGGCCCTGATTGCCATCAGTCCTTTTGGCTCCTACGTTTCAGCCTTAGGTTTTTACCGCTTCTCATGGTCTTTTCTGTGAGTGCCGCTGAACTTCCGACCAGCCGGGTGCCTTGGGTCACATCCCGTCTGGCAGGTTCTCCGGACGTTCCTGCCCCTTACCGCACCGAACGCACTTTCTCCAAGCTCCAGTTCCGCAACCCCGTGGAGCTGGTCCCCTTGCCCGAGGCCAACGTCTGGTTTCTCGTCGAGCAACGTGGCCCCATCTATTCCTTCCCAGATGATGCCCAAACCAGCAGCACGAATCTCGTCATGGATCTGAAGCGCGACTTACCTGAATTCCGTGAAACTTACGGCCTCGCCTTTCACCCGCAATTCACCAAGAACCGTAAAGTCTATCTTTGTTACATCACCAAGGCCGACGCGGATGACTGCACTCGCGTCTCCGAATTCACTCTCCCTGATAAACAGCCATTGCACATCGACCCAAAGAGCGAGCGGATCATCATCACTTGGCGTTCCGGTGGCCACAACGGCGGCTCGTTGAAATTCGGCCCCGATGGCATGCTCTATATCTCCGCTGGTGACGGTGGCCCCGCAAGCCCTCCTGACCCACTCCGCACCGGCCAGAACTTAGGCGATCTCATGAGCGCCATTTCCCGCATCGATGTGGATCACCCGGCTGATGAAAAACTATACTCCATTCCAGCGGACAATCCGTTCCTCAACACACCCGGTGCCCGCCCGGAACTCTGGTGCTACGGCCTGCGCAACCCTTGGCGCATGAGTTTTGATTCTGCCACTGGCGCGCTCTGGGTCGGCGATGTCGGCTGGGAAATCTGGGAACTCATTTACAAAATCCAACGTGGAGCCAACTACGGCTGGAGTGTAATGGAAGGCTCTCAAGTCATTCATCCCGCCGATCCGCTCGGCCCCACTCCGGTGACCGCACCTACTTTCGCACACTCCCACTCGGAAGCCCGCTCCATCACTGGCGGCTTCGTCTATCGCGGCAAGAAACATCCCGCCCTTGTGGGAAAGTATATCCACGGCGATTGGGTCACCGGCAAGATTTGGGCCTTACGTGAAATAGCCAACAGCAAACCCGAAGTCCAAGAGATCGCCAACACCTCAATTCCCATCATCTGCTTCGGCGAGAACCACGACGGTGAACTGTATGTGGTGAGCTATGATGGCGGCATCTACGCATTACAGCCGAACGAGACGAACGTCATCTCCGGCAATTTTCCCAAGAAACTTAGTGACACCGGCCTGTTCTACTCCACGTCCAAGCATCAACTCGCCGAAGGTGTCCTGCCTTACGAGATCAATACCGAGATGTGGTCTGATGGCGCCATTGCCGAACGCTTCATCGCCCTGCCCGGCAGTAGCTCCATCAGCAAATTCACCAAGGGTGATTTCAGTAAAGGCCAAACTAAGGACGCGTGGCGCTTTCCCTCAAATACTGTCTTTGCGCGCACCATTTTCGTGGAACTCGAGAAAGGCAATCCCAAGAGCCGTCACCGGCTGGAGACGCAGATCCTTCACAACACAGGGGATGACTGGCGCGCCTACAGTTACCACTGGTCCAAAGACCAAAAGGACGCTGTGCTCTATGAAGGCGATGGCA
>CAZRGY010000625.1:0-2562 GCA_964599715.1 uncultured Verrucomicrobiota bacterium
AAATGCCTGGAGATGCAGCCCGATTTCGCCGAGGCATTGAATTATCTGGGTTATATGTGGGCCGAGCGCGGTGAGAATCTGGAACGGGCGAAAGTGCTTATCGAAAAGGCCGTCAAGCAGGAGCCGGACAATGCGGCGTTCCTGGACAGCATGGCTTGGGTGCTCTTCAAGCTTAACCAGCCCAAGCCGGCATTGGAGTGGATGCTCAAAGCGATGAAAGTGAACGAGGAGGAGGATGCCACGCTCTACGATCACCTGGGAGATATCTACGCATCCCTCAAGGATTACAGCAAGGCGCGCGAAGCCTGGGAGAAATCACTCAAGATCGAGGTAAGCGAAGAGGTGAAAAAGAAATTGGATTCGGTGCCCAAGCCATAGCTGGTGTAGGGGGAAGGCATCCTTCTTTTGGAGTAGTGAAAGCCACCCAGAAATTACTGTTTCCAGATACCAAACCGCTGGTGGAGCGTTTGGGGAGGGATTTTTTCCGTCAGCTTCCGGCCCGGCCCGGGGTGTATCTCATGCGCGATGCCTGCGGGACCATCCTGTATGTGGGCAAGGCCAAGAGTTTGCGGCAGCGGTTGGGGAGTTATCGCGTGGCGAATCCGGATCGGGTGCCCAAGCGGCTGTTGCGGTTGCTAAAATCGGTGGAACGCATCGAGCTGGAGGAATGCGAGGACGAAGCAGCAGCATTGACCCGTGAAGCGGAGTTATTGCTCGAATTGAAGCCGCGCTTCAACCGGGCGGGCGTGTGGTCGGCTCCAGCGAAGTTCTTGGCCTGGCGGGTGGTGGATGCCCGGCTGGAGATGAAGCTGGTGGCGGCGCTGGAAGAGGGGTGGGAAACGCAGGGACCGTTGAAAGGCGGGTCCGCTTACATGTTCGCCGCCTTGATCCGCGTGCTTTGGGTGGCCAGTCGGCCGGAGCTGGGGCTGAACGAGATGCCAGTAGGCTGGTTCCGGGGGAGATTGCCGGAACTGGTGGCCTTGCCGAAGGAAGCAGAAGCGTATCTGCAAAGTCTTTTAGGTGGGGCGGAGGCGGTGCAGGTGACGGAAGAAGCGGTGGCGCTGGGCTGGCACCGGGAGTTGCTGGTGGAAGATCAGGAAGCGGTGATGAAGTATTTCCAGACCAAGGCTGGCGCTTGAAGTGGATGGGCGGTGCCCGACAAAAGCAGACGATGAAAACGGCAGATGCCCTTGGAAGTGAAAGAGACTTACGGGTTGGGTTTGGTCATCCGTGACTTGTTGCCTTCCAACAGCTTCTCGATGAGGTGCAGGTCCAGCCGAAAGGTGTCGTAGCATTGGACGGCCCGAACGAGCAGCAGGGTGCGCTTGTAGGGGTAGTTAAAATCCAGGGAGCGTTTTTCCCTGAATTCGCGCAACTGGCGGGTATTGGCCAATTCGCGAAGAATCTGCTCCAGATTTTCCTCTGTCAGTGGAGGGCCTTCGACTTCATATCGCTGTCCCTTGATCTGATAAAACGGAGGAAGGCCGGGTTCGAGGCGGATGTATTCGCCATTTTGGAGGAGGAGCAGATTCAGCAGGTCGGGAACGGAATAGGATGCGGGAGAGACGGCGAGCGGTTTTCTTCTCAGCACCATCACTTCATCCGGGTGCGAATTGACCCACATGCTGTTCTTATCAAATGGATCGATGCCGACGGCGACGCGTTGACCATTGAACTCGCCCAGCATGCGCTGAAGCTCATGCCGGGTGCAGCCGCCAGTGAGGCGTTTACAAGGTTTTGGATAACGGTCTTTGGGGGAGATGATGGAGAACCACTGGCCGTGTGGGATGTACTGCAGGGCAAGTGCGAGCAGCGTATCATCGGCAACGCCCCGGATCGGGTATTGCAAGCGGCGGAAAATAGTTATCACCAGTCCGGCCGCTGGCTCGTTTGCGATTAGGTGTTCGAGGTCGGTGATGAAATCGATAAAGTAGGCCTTGCCACTGGTGCCGCTGTGGGACTCGTGGACGTTCACGTACAGCTCACCCGTTTCGGTGAGCCATTCGCGAAGTTGCTGATATTGAGACGGGGTGAGCATCCGCGTCAGTCCTTTGGGTCAGTGTATGCAGTATGGACATTTTCTGCCGAAAGGCAAAAGGGAACTGTCGGGGAAAGAATTGTGATGCAGGGCGGCTATTTCGCTGCCCGCTTCTTTTTGGCGGCGGGAGTGATGCCCTTGGCTGCGGCGGTGAGGGCGGATTTCAGGGTCTTTGCGGTCACGGTAGGGAGATGGACATTGGTGTAGCCGCGTTCGCCCCAAGCGCCGGCACAAGGTTTGAAGGCCTTAGGTGATTGTTCCATGAAGGCTCGCTGTTCTTCTGGCGAGAGTTTGACCATGCCCCAGTCTTCATCCGGTTTGCCCAAGGAAGCGAAGATCTTGCCGCCCAGACGGAAATCCGGATGGTTCATATGGGCAGACTCCTCCGCTTGCGGAATCGCAAGAGCCAGTTGGCGGAATTGGTCGGGGGTCATGGTAATCGTGTCAGTGATTTACGAAGATGGTTTTGGCCTTGAGACAGTTCATAGCAAGCAGACGCGATTAAACAAAAAAGACGATATCCA
>CAZRGY010000626.1:0-2552 GCA_964599715.1 uncultured Verrucomicrobiota bacterium
GGCCCAGCGGCCCACGGTCGGGTCATAGAAGGCGTGAGCGTTCAGGCCGCAAAGCAATAGCAACCCTAACCACAGTGTTTTGAGTGTACATGGCGATTTCATGGCTTGGTCCTTCTTGGTAAGACGATTTCTAGCTGAACGGGTGGGCCTGTCAATTCTGGATTTCGTGTTTGCTGCTTGATTCTGGCCTCACTGAGCCGTTGCAGTTCCTGTTCCTTTTCATACTGCTTGATGGTTTGCGTGGCTTGCGCCTGATCGCGCGAATGTACCAGCCGGTTGTATAAGCTTATGGGAACTCTCTCCCGATAGGACTCCGGCAGCCAAGTGGCAGGCACTGGAGGTGGCAGAGCGGACAGTGCCTCGGCGGCGCGCTGGTTTTGCTTATTCCTTTCAAAGCTCACTTCGCCATCAAACACAAGAATTTCGGCGATAATGTGCTCAGGATGCGACAATCCGCGAAGCCGGTTGTGCAGTTCCATGGGGATGGCATTCCAATACTCTCTGGGGATTCGTTCGGCGGGGATCTGCACCCGGCGGGGGCGGTGTTCTTCCACGGCCAGCAAGGCTTTGGGAAGGACTGGGCGCAGGGCCAGTTCTGGTCGCGATACGCCTTCCAAGATTAGGCGGGTAGCATCCGAACCAGTGGATTCTTTGGCCCAGACTTCGTTCAGTTCTTCTTTCAACTCGGTCCACGTTTTCTCCATCGCCACCAAGTTCGTGCTCTGGCTCATGAATTGGCGGAATCGGATGACCTGATCTTTGAAATGGGCATGCTCCGGTTTGGGCGGGATGCGAACCCGAGTGGTTTCCTCCCATATCTCATCCCAGCGGGTGGCGGCTTTTTCCAGTTGAGCACGGGCTTTCGTGCGTTCGACGATTTGGGATAAAGCGGGTGTGTTTGGCAACAGCTTCGCGGCCATGCTCCAAGTGTCCGCTGCCTCATCGAAGCGTTTCATGCTGGTGAGCGTATTGGCACGAATGGTCAGAAAGGCTCCCAAGACCTGCTGATTGGACATGGGGCGCAGCAAGCCGTAAATGATTTCATCCGCATCGGTGATGGGGAAAGGCCATTGGCGATAGTAGGAATCTGGATGGGTGACGTAGCCGGCGCTGGTGGCTTCTACGTTCAGGTGCTTGCCTCCCTCTTCATAGCGTACATAGAAGTGCCCTTTGGCCGAAGCGAGGGTGACGGGATAGCCCAACCGTTGGGCGATGGCGGCATAGAGGACCGGGAGTGAGGAACAGGTGCCTGCATGTTCCCCGCTGAGCAGACCGTGGATGAATACATCGCGGGCATCGCCGAAGAAGGTATCATTGGATTCCTGCTTGCCCTCCATCTGAGGACGGGCGCGGTCTGGGCTGTAGTGGGCGTTGAAATCCTGCTGCAACACGGTGGCGAGCATCATCATGCGGTAGGTGGCCAATGAACTGCCGTATTCCTTCGGGTTCCGCTGGTAGCGGGGATAGTTGCGCTGTGTCTCGGTGGCCACATGCCGGGCCCAAGACTCCAACGTGGCCAATTCGGCTTGCGGGTCCAGCGTCTCCGCACCGCGCAACCCTTCGGCGCAGAGCAAGTTCATGAGGCCGAGGTCCACTTGGCCGAGAGATTCAGGCGGGATTTCCAGCAGTTCTTTCAGGGTGCGGGGTTGCTGGATGGCTATGGTCGGTTTCTTTGCGGGAGTGTTGGTGGCAGTCGGGTTGGATGGCGGACTGCTATCCTTGGGTTTGCAGGAAATAAAAAACAGGACACCAACAATCAAGCACAAGCAGCCATTTGAGAGGGACAGGCTCTTAATCATGTTTCCTAACAGCAGGTGTTCTCTTTACTTTGCAACTCATCTATAATCTAACGATCGGCCTTGAACAAGCTACACAGCTGCCATCGCGAACCAATAGGCAACTGCATTTAATAGAAAGGCCGTGGCCAACAAGGTGACAAAAACGCTAATTATTTTGATACTTATGCTGGGCCGCCAATGCCACCACCAAAGGCCTAATGACACCAGTGCCAGAATAAAGGAACATGCCATTAAGCCACGCATGGCTTCCAGCGGATTGAACAAAGCATGGCCGATGAGGCCTTTGCCGTAACCAACGATGATGATGATATTGACCAGCAGGTAAATACCTCCAGTAGCGAGCAGATGGCGTCCAGAGATCGTCTGCATGCTATACAATTTATGGGTTACTCAAGGGTTCTTAGCGCAGCCATTGGCATTATTGTTTGGCCGCACTTGAATATATTTGGCGACCGCTGCCCCCGGGGTTCCTCCGTCACATTCCTTGGCCAGATCATACGGTTTCACATCCTGTTCCTGATGACCCCCAGTTCCAAAGTTCTGTGAACCTGGAGAAACTTTGTCTGCTGTCCCCGCTCCGGGGCCGTGGGTAATCAATTGACCATTTGAATCGTAGCAGCATTGCTGGCCAGCTTTTGAACCCGTGATAGGTTTTGAGCGGATGCACCACTTTGCCCCAGGATGATATCCAAAGATCCACGAACTTGGGTCTTCCCAAACCTTGTTGTCAGGATTGAGTGCGTTCCAAGTGAA
>CAZRGY010000627.1:0-2551 GCA_964599715.1 uncultured Verrucomicrobiota bacterium
TTCACCGCCGTGAGATTGCACGATGTGCTTCACGATGGAGAGACCGAGACCGGTGCCGCCGGCATCACGGGAGCGGGCGCGGTCCACACGGTAGAAACGTTCGAAGACGCGTTCACGGGCATCTTCGGGAATACCCGGACCATCGTCATGCACGGAGACTTCCACGAGGTTGTCGTCCGTCACGCGGCCGGAGACTTCCACCACGCCGTCTTGCTTGCCGTATTTGATAGCGTTATCGATGAGGTTGAAGAGCACTTGCTCGAGGCGGTCGCCATCGGCACGGACCTTTGTCTCTTGCGGGATAGTGTTGCGGAGGGTGATGCCCTTTTCCGTGGCGCGGGCACTCAGGTCCTCCAGCACATGATCCACCAGAGGAGTGAGTTCGGTGGGTTGGAGGCTCAACACGATCTGGCCAGATTCGAGGCGCGAGATGGTGAGCAAATCCTCGATGAGAAAAGTGAGTCGATCAGCGTGCTTCTCGATGGTCTGAAGGAATCGCAATGCGACTGCGGGGTCGTCTTTCGCGCCATCGATCAAGGTCTCTACATAACCCTTGATAAGCGAGAGTGGAGTGCGCAGTTCATGGCTGACGTTGGCAACAAATTCGCGCCGGGTGTTCTCGAGCTGGCGCAGGCGGGTGAGATCGTGGAAGACCAGCAACATACCGCCATGCCGGCCTTCGCGATTGAGGAGACTGACGACATTCACATGCAGGCAACGCAGCTCCATGCCGGGGAGTTCTAGTTCGCCACCGGTCATCTGACCCTCGATGGCCGCGCGGTTGACGATCTCCTGCAGCGCGTGCATGCGGAAGGCCTCCATGATGGTCTGCCCGCGGATGTCGTTGTGCAGACTGAAGAGGCGTTCCACGGCGTGATTGACGAGGCGGACTTTGCCGTCGCGATCCAGCACGAGCACGCCTTCCACCATGGAGTTGAAGAGTGCCTGTTGCTGGGCGTGTTCTTCGGCGAGCGCGTGCTGCTGTTGCTCACGCTGATGGGCGCTCTCGTGCTTGAGGCGGTCGAGGGCGAGTTCCAGCGCCTTCATCTGGCGGCGGGACCAGAAATAGATGCCCGCCGTGAAGGCAAGGCTTAGGATGGCGAGCACAGTCCACATGTTGGGGCCGGATGCCGGTCAAAGAACCGGTCAACCTTCCACAAAGCGGTAACCTACGCCGCGAACGGTGTCCAGATAACGTGCAGCCTTGCCGAGTTTTTCGCGCAGGCGACGCATGTGGGTATCTACCGTGCGGGTATCGATCAGATTGTCGTATTGCCACACATCCGCGAGGAGCTTCTCGCGGGATTGCACACGCCCACGACGCTCGGCCAAGACGGTGAGGAGCTTGAATTCCGTAGCGGTGAGGTCCACACGCTTGCCGCCCACAGTGGCCAAATGGCGTGGGACATCAATGAACAAATCGCCGATGTGGAAGAGGTCGTTCTTGGCCTCGTCAGATTGGGTGCGGCGGAGGAGATTCTTCACTCGCAAGCCCAGTTCACGCGGGCTGAAAGGCTTGGTCACATAATCATCCGCTCCCAGTTCCAGTCCGAGGATACGATCAATCTCGGCGGCCTTGGCCGTGAGCATGATGATGGGGATGGCCGCAGTGCTGGCATCGCGACGGAGAATCTTGCAGACCTCCAAACCGTCGATCTCCGGCAGCATCAGGTCCAAAAGGATAAGATCAGGGGCCACAACGCGGGCTTTTTTCAGGGCCTCGGCGCCATCGGCAGCGGTGACAACGTCATAGCCGGTCGACTTCAGGTTGAACTCAATCAACTCCAAAGCATCCGGCTCATCATCGACCACCAATATTTTAGGTTTCACTCGTGCCTTGGTTACCATGCGTCTATTAGAGCAGCAATGGCGGCAGGGTTACAAGAGTGTTACAACCGGGTTACAGCCCATCTTGAGTTTCCGGCTTTCTCCAGTTCAGCAGACGCAACCAGTTGCAGCTTCGGTTGTTGGGATGAGAACTTTTTTCCTGCCACCTTCCCGCTTGCGTCCCGGAAAAAACCGCTTCTATACTCGCCCCCCACGAATTTCATTTGAATTAGAACTATGAGCGCTACGCCTATCCGAGTTGCTGTCACCGGTGCTGCCGGTCAAATTGGTTATTCCCTCCTGTTTCGCATCGCCTCCGGATCCATGTTCGGTCCCGAACAGCCGGTCATCCTCCACCTCATCGAGATCGAACCTGCCTTGCCTGCCTTGAACGGTGTGGTGATGGAGTTGGAAGACTGCGCGTTCCCGCTGCTGAAAGGCATCGTCCCGACAGCCAGCTTGGACGAGGGTTTCAAGGGCGTGAACTGGGCTTTGCTCGTCGGCAGTGTGCCGCGCAAGCAGGGGATGGAGCGTAAGGACCTGCTGGGCATCAACGGCAAGATTTTCATCGGCCAAGGCCAGGCCATCCAGAAGAACGCTGCCAGCGATGTGCGCATCCACGTGGTCGGCAATCCTTGCAATACGAACTGTCTCATCGCGATGAACAATGCGAAGGACATCCCGAGCAGCCGCTTTTTCGCCATGACCCGCTTGGATGAAAACC
>CAZRGY010000628.1:0-2526 GCA_964599715.1 uncultured Verrucomicrobiota bacterium
CCGTCAGTTTCAGCCGCACCTGTTATCGTTGATTGGCGCGGACGAACGCGCCAGAACCGGTGGTCACCAATGTGCGGCAGGTCTTGCGCGGGACACTGGATGCGAACCTCATCTCACTGGAGGCCACGGTGCTGGAATTTCTCGCCGGTCGTTCGGAAACGACGTTGGTGTTGCAGAGCAGCAACGAGGTGTTCCGCGCCCGATTGGAACGTAGCGAAGCAGAGCTGCCCTTCAAACTTGAGACGGGAACACGTATCCGGGCGACAGGCGTATGTCTGGTGGAACAGGCGAACTCGGCGTCACCAAGCTTCAGCAGCAGCCCGCGGGCATTCGAGCTGTTGCTGCGTTCACCGCAGGACATGCTGGTGTTGACGGCGCCGCCGTGGTGGACCCCTGAGCGATTGGGTTATGCGATGAGCATGTTTCTTTTGCTGGCTCTGCTGGCGCTGATGTGGGCGTTGCAATTGAATGCGCGCGTGAAGAAACAGACGGCCATCATCCGGCAGGGTGTGGAACGGGCGGCGGCACTGGAGGAGCGGCAACGCATCGCGCGCGAGTTCCATGATACTTTGGAGCAGGAATTGATCGGGCTTTCGCTGCGACTCGATGCCGTGGTGCCGCGCGTGGCGGAACCGAAAGCGAAGGGCTTGGTGGAGGCGACGCGCAAGCTGGTGGGGCGCTTGCAGGTGGAGGCGCGTGAGTTCGTGTGGAACTTGCGCGGCTCGGAAGTGGAGCCAGCATTGTTGCGACAAATATTGGAACGCAGCGCAGCGGAACGTTCGGGTGATTCCGGTGTGAAGATCACGGTCAGCGTTCAAGGTGAGTTGGCGAGGTTGCCGCAGAGTTTGGCACATCCGGTCTTGCGTATCGCCCAAGAGGCGATGACGAATGCGGTGAAGCATGCGCAGGCGAAGACGGTAACCGTGCAGATCGAAGTGTTGGCCACGCAAGTGCGGCTGACGGTGACGGATGACGGGGCGGGCATCGACAGTTCCAAGGGCAGTGCGGCGAAGCCGGGTCACTTCGGCTTGCAAGGGATGCAGGAGCGGGCGAAGAAAGCGGGCGGAGATTTTCAACTGAGCAGCGAACCGGGCAAGGGCACAAAGGTCGAATTTACGGCGCCGCTGGGAGTCAAAGGCTAGGACATGAGCGATAATACGACAGCGCAACCGATCAAATTACTCGTCGTGGACGATCATTTCGTGGTGCGGAGCGGGGTTGTCGCGTCACTGGCGCTGGAGGAGGATCTGGATGTGGTGGCCGAGGCGGAGACGGGAGATCAGGCACTGGTGTTGTATCGCGAGAATCTGCCCGATGTGGTGATCATGGATCTGCGGTTGCCGGGGAAGAACGGCATCGAAACCACTGCGGAGTTGATGAAGGAATTTCCACAGGCCCGGGTGCTCATCTTCACAACGTATGACGGGGATGAAGACATCTACCGGGCGACGCAGGCAGGGGCGTTTGGTTATCTACTGAAATCATCGCCGCGTGAGGAATTGCTGGCGGCGGTGCGGGCTTTGGCGAAGGGCGAGCGGTTCATGCCCCCGGCCATCTCCTCGCGTCTGGCCGCCCGTGTGGCCGAGCCGGACTTGAGCCCACGGGAGCAGGAGATTTTGCTGCTGCTCGGGCGCGGCTTGAGCAACAAGGAAATCGGCGGGCAGCTTTTCATCTCGGAGGACACGGTGAAGCGCCATATCAGCAACCTGTTCGTGAAGCTGAAGGTGAATGACCGGGCGCAGGCGACGGCGGAAGCGATCCGGCGGGGGTTCATCCACCTCGATTGAGGTGGAATGACCAATGACAAAGGAATGAGCAATGTCCAAAATCGGATGGAGAGGACTTAAGTGATGTGATCCACATGGCGCTTGCCCAGGTGGATTGCTTTGGAACAATGTGATGAATCCTATGCGTGGCATGAAATTCTTATCTTTACTGGTCTTGTGTGTTTTTGGTGTCAGCTCTGTGCGGGCGGCGGAGGTGTTTGATGTGGTCGTCTATGGCGGTACTTCTGCCGGTGTGGCAGCGGCGGTGCAGGCCAAGCGACTGGGCAAATCGGTGATTATCATCGAGCCGACGAAGCGGTTGGGCGGCTTGAGCAGCGGTGGTCTGGGACAGACGGACATCGGGAACAAGGCGGCGATCGGCGGCATCGCGCGGGAGTTTTATCAGGCGGTGCGGAAACATTACGATAGGGATGAAGCTTGGAAATGGCAGGAACGCAAGACGCACAAGGATGACGGGCAATCCAAGACGGCGCCGGGCGAGGAGACGATGTGGACCTTCGAGCCGCATGTGGCGCTGAATATCTTCAATAGCTGGGTGAAGGCTAACGACATCGAGGTGGTGTATGGAGAGCGCTTGAACCGCACGAGCGGGGTGGCGATCACGAAGTCCATCCCGTGGAGTATCATTGCCATCAAGATGGAGTCCGGGAAAACCTTCCGCGGCAAGATGTTCATCGACGCGACGTATGAGGGCGACCTGATGGCGTCGGCGAAGGTGAGCTACACCGTTGGGCGCGAG
>CAZRGY010000629.1:0-2519 GCA_964599715.1 uncultured Verrucomicrobiota bacterium
GGCAGATCTTTGATGCTGTCGCGGGCGGCTTGCGAGGTCGGCACTTTCCAAGCTTCAAAGAATGGGCCGAGATTTTTGCCGACCGTTTTGGAGAAACGCACCATCCATTGGTCGCGTTCTTGGTCGTCATTCTTTGGCCGCTCTTCTTTGGGAAGATTGCGGTATTCGGCGAAGGTCTTTTTAAAGGCATCCCAACCGAAACCCTCGATGAGTTGATAATACATCGTGAGGGCGAGGAAGGGATCGCGTTTCCAATCATCGAACTTGGGGTTGCCGCCAAAATACTTTTTCAAATGCTTTTGCCGGGAATCATCCCCGATGCCGTTGTGGCCTTTCAAACCGATGCCCAAGATTTGGTCGAATGTATAGAGGGCGAAGAGATTGCAAGTGACCTCGGTTGTTCCATCGAAGGTCCAATCGGGGGCCTGATGGTTGTGACCCAGTTCATGGTAGTGCCCCCAGCTGCCTTTGGTGGTGAGGTGTTTGAGGTCGAGACTTTCCTCGATGACATCCATGTGCGTCATGATGGGATAACCGGAGTGCATGTAACCGGCGGAGATCTCGACATCAGGCACGAAGCGTTCCGGCCTTTTGCGGTCGCGTGGGATGGTGGCCAGGTCGGCCACGCCGTCCATCACACGGTCCCAATACTGCATGAGCGCTTCGGGGTCATCAAAAGTTCGGATAGCGCTGGAGGGGACGCTGAGAATGATTTTGGAGCCCTCAAGTTCTGCCCATGGGCCGGGGTGATTCCGGATGGTCTGTCGCCAATCTTCCAGCTTGGTCTGGCCTAAGATGAAGTGCGGGGTGTTCACGCCACCGGCAATGGTGAGGGTGATATCCTTTGCGGCAGCATTGTTAGGCACCTCGATATAGATGAGACCGCCGAAGGCGCTGACGATGATGTTGGAGGTTTTCTTCAAGCTCTCACTGATGGAGATCTGCGGAGCGCGTGGCCAGGAGGGCTTGTCCCAGAGGCGATCTGTATGGCACCCGATGCGAACCGAGAGCCTATCCTTGGTGGCATTGTCTGGCAGTGTGATGGTGATGGTCTCACCCGGAGCAGCGTAAAGACCGGTGGAATGCCAGCCGGTTTTCTTGGTGCTGATGGTCAGGGTCTTGGTGACACGTTGGGCATCGGCCGGGACACTGCCGGGGAACTCCGCTGCGGCCGGATGCGCTTTGATCTGGGCATAGGGGGTGTTCCCCAGGGCTTGCAGATCCAACGTCATGGCGATGCGTTCAACGGCGTCCTCGGCTTTCAGCGGAGATTTGGCGCTGGGTATCTTTCCTTTGCTACGCTGGCGCAAGGTCACCAGTTGCGGCTGCAACAGGCGGTCGCTCTTGGGCAGGGCTTGGGCGGTCTGAGTCAGAATCCAGGAGGACTGGGTGATGAGTTGTTGCGTGATGGGGGTTCTGGTCTTGGGAGCATCCAGCAACGCCTCCAACGCACGCGAAGTATTCATGACGGCAGGCAGATTGCTGGAAGTGGTGTAGCTGTTACTGGAGGTCGGTTTGGCGTAGCCATCCAGATAAAGGATACCGGCTTGGGTGAGCAATTGGTTGCCGGCATGCTGCTCACTCAAGGACTTGCCGGGATTCAATTGCAACCAGCCCCAGCCGAGGCCTGACGTGATGAGACCCCCGCCTGCGCGGATGAATTTATCCAGCACAGGACGGCTGGCCGCCGGGTTCCAATCGGTGGTATCGGCGTAGATGACATTCAGGCCAGCCAGCTTGGTGTGCCAGTCCTTCTGGGCCAGCGTCGTGACAGCATAGCCTTTGGTTTTGAGATACTTTGCCAAGTTCTCGTTGCCAAGGACGCCCACCTTGATCGCGTTTGGTTGGGCACTGGTGCGGCTGGCGGTCCAGCGCACCGAGTTCTCGATGAGCCGACCGGTGTCCGCTTTGTCGGTCTTGCCAAGGAAACCGCCGTGACCAAAGGCGACGATGCGACCACTGCCCAGACGGCTGGCGACGACGACTGGAGCCGAGAGATTGCGCCCGGCTGAGCCCAGCACCACCGGGAACGCCATGGGGCCGAAGGCGGCTACCGGACCGGGAGCGCCGCTGGATTCGATGGCTTTGACCCCATCGAGCAGGAACCGGATATCCGCCTGCGGAAATGGAGCCGTCTGGGCAAACAGAGGCGAGGTGGTGATGAACGTCAGCGCGGCGAGCAACAGGCCGGCGTAAGAGGTAAACCGGTTGTATGGTTTGGCAGTCATGTCAGGGAACATCCTGATATTCCTACGCCAGCACGGAACGTCGAGGAGAAAAAATGGGGGGAGGTCAGACGGGCTTGACGGTGTTGACGGATGGGGGGAGGGTGTGGGGTAATCACCAGCACACGAATCACACGAAAGCGATGGAGTTGAAGCCGGAGAGCCGCATGGGAACCGCGTGTGCGCGGGTAGCTGGGGTGGTTTTGGTGGAAAATATTACAATGTGTGGGACCCCATTCCGGTAGAGTGGATCGCGGGGCGGTTGGGGATGGGGTCGCGGGATGCGGTGAATAA
>CAZRGY010000630.1:0-2519 GCA_964599715.1 uncultured Verrucomicrobiota bacterium
CGAGTGCCATAGCGCCACCGCGAAGAAGCTCAAAGGCAACCTCTATCTCGACTCCAAGTCCGGCATCGCCAAAGGCGGCGATTCCGGCAAGCCCCTGATCGATTCCGGCAATCCCGTGAACAGCCTGCTGCTGAAAGTCGTTCGCCATGAGATCGAAGACGAGGAGATGCCGCCGAAGAAGAAGCTCACCGCCGAACAGATCGCGGATCTCACCGCTTGGGTAAAACTCGGCGCGCCTGACCCGCGCACCGGCGTGGTCATCGAAGCCAAGCGGGCCGACAAGACTTGGTGGTCCCTGCAACCTTTAACCAAGGTGCAACCGCCAGAAGCCGGCGAGTTGAAGTCCAAGCTCAAGCAAGTCTCCAAAGCCAATCGAACCAAGTTCGATCTCAAGGCGTGGCAGGAAAATTCCATCGACCGCTATATCCTCGCCGAACTCGCCAAGAATGATCTGCAACCCAATCCGCCTGCTCAACGCCGGGCGCTTATCCGTCGCATTACTTACGATCTTACTGGCTTGCCACCCACGCCTGAGGAAGTGGCTGCGTTCGAGAATGACAAGTCACCGGATGCCTACGCCAAACTCGTAGATCGCTTACTGGCCTCACCGCATTACGGTGAGCGCTGGGGTCGTCACTGGCTGGATATCGTGCGCTTCGGCGAGAGCAACGGGTTTGAGCGTAACTTCATCATCGATAACGCGTGGCCGTTCCGCGATTACGTCATCCGTTCGCTCAATGAGGACAAGCCCTTCAACCAGTTCATCATTGAGCACCTTGCGGGCGATGTCGTTGGGAAAGATAAGCCGGATACTGAAGTGGGCGTCGCTTTCATCACGCTCGGACCTTACGACGATGTGGGGAATCAGGATAAAGTGGCTGCCGCTAATATCCGCGCGGCAACGCTTGATGACATGGTCACGGCGACTGGCTCCGCCTTCCTTGGGCTCACGATCAATTGCGCCCGTTGCCACAACCACAAGTTCGACCCCATCCCCACGGAAGATTATTACCGCATCAAGTCCGTGTTCGAGGGGGCGAAACATGGAGCCCGCGTGCTGACCACGGCGGAACAGCGCAGGGAACATGCGGAAGCGGTCAAGCCGCTGAATGAAGAACGCGGCCGCCTCATCGCCGCGAAAGCCAAAGTGGAAAAAGAGATCATCGAGCGTGGTAAGAAGCTTGAAGCCGTCGCGACGCCTCGTCCCGCGCCCAGTCCGCGTAAAACGGATGAGGGCTTTGCGCCGGTCAAAGCACGCTATGTCCGGTTCGAGTTCCTCGCCACCTCGAGCAATCCCTCCAGCGGAGTCGGTGGCAAATTGGAGGAGGTGCAGATCTGGTCCGGCGAGCGCAATGTCGCCCTCGCCAGCAACGGCGCGAAAGCGGAAGGAACCAAGAGCCGGGATGCGAAAGACTTCGCCAATGCTTATGATGTGAACCTGGTGAATGACGGCAAGTTCGGGGCGCGCTGGTTCATCGGCTCACCCGCCCAGCTTACCATCACGCTGGCAAAAGCGGAGGACATCGACCGCATCACGCTCTTCAACAACTACACCGGCCCGGATGATCGTGTCATCGCCGGAGCCGCTCCCGCGGTCATCGAGTATGAGGTCTTCACCTCGCTGGATGGCAAGGACTGGCACAAGGCTGCAGATTCCTTTGACCGCAAACCTTTCACATCCGCCCTGGCCAATGAGCGGACCACACGACGGGCAACGACGGATGAAGATCGCAAACAGCTTGCGGAGTTGAACCAGGCCATCGCGCAAGTGGATCGCAAACTTCGCGCCATCCCGCCGTTGCCCACGGCTTGGGTCGGCAATTTCCAGCAACCGGGCGAGCCTACGGTAGTGCAGAAAGGCGGTGACCCGATGAAGCCCGGCGACATCGTGAAGCCCTCCAGCCTCAACGTGCTCGAGCAGGTGACCAAGGCTTACGAGCTGGATGCCAAGGCGCCGGAAGGTGCACGCCGTCTTGAACTCGCCAAATGGATCGTGAGCGATGAGAATCCGCTCACTGCGCGCGTGCTGGTGAATCGCGTGTGGCACTACCACTTCGGCACCGGCATCGTGGATACGCCAAGTGATTTCGGTTTCCTCGGCGGCCTGCCCACGCATCCAGAGTTGCTGGATTACCTGGCGCACCGGTTGCATGCGAGCGGATGGAAACTCAAAGCCTTGCATCGCGAGATCCTGCTTTCGCAGACATACCAGCAATCCGCCGAGTTTCGCGAATCGGCTGCCCGGGTGGATAAGGATGCGCGTTTCCTCTGGCGCTTCCCCACGCGCCGTTTGAGTGCCGAGGAAGTGCGCGACACTATCCTAACCCTGACGGGTAAATTGGACGAGCGGATGGGTGGGCCCGGATTCCGCCTCTACGAATACAAGTCCGACAACGTCTCCACCTACGCGCCGCTCGACAAGGTTGGCCCGGAGACCTATCGCCGGGCGGTGTATCATCAAAGCGCGCGTGCCTCCGTGGTGGATGTGCTCAGTGATTTCGATCTGCCGGACAACGCCT
>CAZRGY010000631.1:0-2518 GCA_964599715.1 uncultured Verrucomicrobiota bacterium
CTTCGGCACCCAACCGGGGCGGTTCTTTTTCAGGAAACGCTCGAAGGCTTCGTCGAGAGTGCGGCAGATGCCGGCTTCCACCAAAGCGCGGCCCACATGGGGACGTCCCGGCGAACGACAGCTGGCGATGCGGAACACCGATTCCGCCTCCAGGTTCACGCCCGCCTTGTTGATGCGCTCCACCATCTCGCGGATGCGGTCCTGGCGGGCGGTCTGGAACTCAGCGAGGGCCTTCGTCAATTTCTGGCAGGACGAGTCGAGGAAGTAGCCGAGGAGATGCAGTTCGTAATCATCCTGCTCGGCGGTCAATTCGCTGCCGGGGACGAACTCGATGCCTTCGGCGACACAGGCGGCGGCCATGCGCTCGCAGCCTTCCATGGTGTCATGGTCGGTGAGGGCGAGGACGGCGAGGTTGTGGCGCTTGCCCTCTGAGGCCAGTTTCTCCGGCGAGTAAGTCCCATCGGAAAAGCTGGTGTGGAGGTGCAGGTCGGCAAACATCATTCTTCTATTACTTCACTTCCCGGGCAGGGCGCATCAGGTCCTGGCGCACCTTGTCCAATATTCCATTCACAAAACGGCCGCTGTCATCCGTGGAGAACAGTTTCGCGATCTCCACGGCTTCGTTGATGCTGACCACGGGCGGGATGTCCTCGCGGAAGAGCATCTCATAGATGGCCAGACGCAGGATGTTACGGTCCACCGCGGCCATGCGGTGCAGATCCCAGTTCTTGGCGTGTTTTTTGATCTCGTTATCGAGCTTCTCGCGGTTCTCCAGCACGCCCTGGATGAGCGGCTCTGCGAACAGGCGGATGGCGGCATCATCAGTGCTGGCGGGCGGGAGTTGCACTTCCTCACCATAGCGCGCCATGCCGGACTTCTCCTCGAAGACGGCCTCGGCCTGCTGGCTGCTGAACAGGAAGTCCAGCGCGGCCGCCATGTTCTCAGGCGGATTGATCTCGTGCTGGAACAGGAACTGCACAGCGCGCTGACGGGCCTGCCGCCGCACTCCCAGGTTCTGATTCCGCTTGGCTGGTTTATCGCTCATTTAATATTTGGGGACGTTCGAATCGATCTCGTCCGACCAGGCGCCGATGCCGCCCTTCACGCTCTTGAGATACTTGAAGCCCTGCTCGCGCAGGAAGTTCAGCGCCTTCATGGAACGGCCGCCGGCCTTGCAATGGATGTAATACTGCTGGTTCGGGTCCAGCTCCGTGAAGCGCGATGGCAATTCGCCCAGCGGCAGCAACGGCACGCCCTTGATGTGGGCGATCTCGTATTCGTCCGGGTCGCGGACGTCGATGACCTTGATGCCGAGCGCGGGATTATCCAGCACGCGCTTGAGCTCGTGCACATCCACCTCGTCCGGGTTCGCGGAGGGGTTCTCCGGCTGGGTCGGGATGCCGCAGAAGACCTCGTAATCGATCAATTCCTTGATCGTCGGATTGTCACCGCAGATGGGGCAGGCCGGGTCGCGGCGCAGCTTCAATTCCTTGAACTTCATGTCCAGGGCATTGAAGAGCAGCAAACGGTTGATCAGCGGGTTGCCCTTGCCGAGCGCCAGCTTCAAGATCTCGTTCGTCTGGATGCAGCCGATGATACCGGGGAGCACACCCAACACACCACCCTCGGCGCAGCTTGGGACCATGCCCGGCGGCGGCGGCTCTGGGTAGAGGCAGCGGTAGCAGGGACCACCGAGATGCGGGGCGAAGACGCTGGCCTGGCCCTCGAAACGGAAGATCGAGCCATACACGTTCGGCTTCTTCAGCAGCACGCACGCGTCGTTCGTCAGGTAACGCGTCGGGAAATTATCCGTGCCGTCCACCACGATGTCGTAGTTCTTGATGATATCCATCGCGTTCTCGCTGGAGAGGCGGACGCTGTGGAGCACCACTTCCACGTTCGGGTTGATGCTCTTGATGGTATCCCGGGCGGATTCGCCCTTCAGCCGGCCCACGTCTTCCGTGCCATGGATGATCTGGCGCTGGAGGTTGGAGAAATCCACCGTGTCAAAATCCACCAGGCCGATCTTGCCGATACCGGCGGCGGCCAGATACATGGCGATGGGGGAGCCGAGACCACCGGCACCGATGCATAACACGCTGGTGCCCTTGATCTTCTTCTGCCCGGCCAAACCCACTTCCGGCAGGATCAGATGCCGGGAATACCGCTTAATCTCGTCATTGCTCAGTTCCATAATCAGATAATCAAAACAAGTGTCGGACAGACTACTGCGAAGCGGGGATAATGCAAGCGGGCAACCCGCCTTTCCTTTTAATCGTCCTGAACCCCGCACCCATGGTCGGGGCGTGCTCATCGTCGTCCTTCGTCCTCGAACAACATGGCCGCAAAGAGTCACAAAAGACGCAAAAAGACGCAAAAAGACGGGTTAGACACGACCCCGACCAAGGCCGGGGTGATTTTTTCGCGAATTAAAGTGAGTGGACGCGAATTGGGCGGGGTTTGGGCTGGACCGAGGAGAGGGGGTGGGGCAAAAGATGGGGAGTTACCGGACGAAGAG
>CAZRGY010000632.1:0-2516 GCA_964599715.1 uncultured Verrucomicrobiota bacterium
GTATCGGACGTTGAGCGTGACGCGGGATCGCCTGCTGCATCTGCTGATATTGGAGTTGGGCGAGAAGCCGAAGGAGATCCAGAATATTCCCCCGGGTGCGATGGAGTTGTTCGTGGAGGTGGGCCAGATCTGCAAGCAGTTGGATTATTTTCTCCTGGAAAAAGGCAAGATGCTTTCGCCCGTGGTGCAGGCACAGCTTTATCAGCGCGGCTTGGAGTGGACGGATGAGGTGCAGTCGTTGCAGGTGAGTTTGCAGGAGCAGCAGGCGGCGTTGGAGCAGGAATTGCAGGCCATGAACGCGAAGTGGGAGAGTGCCCCGGCCAGCGGAGAAGCCACACGGGCAGGGGCCTTGCCACTGGCGCGTTTGGAGGAGATCTACCGGAGCTTCAGTTATCTGACGAAGTGGACGGCGCAGCTTCAGGAACGTTACGTGCAACTCGCGATATGAAAAGGAGCGCGGGTCTCCGACCCGCAGCAATATCCGCAAATCAAAGGGCTTGAGATTCGATGCGAGCAGGAAATGACAACTCCCTGAACCGTAACGCAGACTGGTCCCGCGTGGGCGGGATATCGCCGACTGGCAGTCGGCAGAACTTGGTTAGCTTTCTATTACTCCTCCTGCTGACCGTCGTCACTCCTCGGCTCAACGCCGCCGATTCCTGGCCTGACGCTTTACGTGCCATGCCCTTGGTGGAATCCGCCAGCGAGATCAATGAGCAGAACTTTGCGCCGCTGATGTTGCGGTCCTTTCAATCGAATGCCGTGGTGAAAGGCATCGTGCTCATGCCGGGGGCCACGGATGAATTCTACTTCTTCCATCGCGCCACGACGAAGCTCGCTCCCGCCGACAACAACTTGCTCGCCGCCATCACGGCCCTGACGAACCACACGCGTATCCGGGTTTTGCATCGGCCGCCGCTGCTGCTCTTGCACACCGACGAAGACCAGCTCACTCCCGCGATCACGGTGAAGAGCCGGGAGATGGTCGAACTGTTAAAGGCCACACCATTCTTCCCACACGCGCTCTACGATGATCGTGATTGGAATTACCTGCGCCCGCTGCTCATGGAGCGTGTGGATGCGACCTTCTGGCCGCCGCAGGATTCGCCCGATTCGTGGCATTTCTACCGCCATTCCTTCGCGGGATGGGACCTCAATTGCTGGGAGACACTGGAAGCCATGGCTCTCGCCGGAAAAACTTCCTTCACCGTCACCAAGACTTTCTTCAAGGGCCGTCCCAAACTGACCTTTGTGCCCGATGCACGGCTGAAAAAGTGAGTTGGTTCACCCGTTTGGCCTCTTGGCACGGAACCTTCCGACACCTTCCCGTCACAAACTGGTCCTATTCGACCAGTTTCTATTTTCGAGGTGGTCAAAAAGTAACACCCTGTTTTTGATGGACTAGTCTATTTGCGACACTTCGTGTGTAACTCATTGGAAATCAATGATTCTAGAGGTTGGTACGGCCTGTGCTATGGAGAGTAACCATGATGGCAATACAACATTCTAACAACTGGAATGGAGTATTCACTCCCGCCGTTCGCACCATTTCGGTGCGCGCGAAAAGGCCCATCTCACATCCTACCTCCGACGACGGGCTCTTACCGTTGTTCTTCTAAAACGTTGAGTTGTTGCCTGGCGGTTGGCGAAAGCCAGCCGCCAGTTTCTTTTTCAGAAAATCGTCCGTGGCGTAATGCCTTGAGTAAGAAAAAATTGTCGCGTTAAAAGTGTTCCTGATACATCATCAGGGCATAACCCTATGCGGAACGCGAAGACTTTGCTCCTTGGGCTTCTTGGCATTCTTGGTTTTGGCATCCAAAGCTATGCTGGAGAAGCGGATATTCACCTGCCCAATCTTCAAGAGGTCGTTTTCCCGTTGCCCGGTTTTCAGCTTGGAGGCATGACCATCCTTTATGGCGGGTTGGTTATCTGTGCGCTCGCCACCATCTATGGGTGGATGCAATACCAGCAGATCGCTGCTTTGCCCGTCCATCCCCGTATGCGTGACGTCTCGAATATCATTTGGGAGACGTGCAAGACCTACCTGTTCCAGCAAGGCCGCTTCCTTTCCATGCTCTGGCTGCTCATCGCCGGGTGCATGATCTACTATTTCTACTTCCTGCAGCACCAACCATTGGGATCCATGCTCCTCATCCTGTTCTCATCCATCGTGGGGATCCTGGGTTCTTATGGTGTGGCGTGGTTCGGTATCCGCATCAATACCGTCGCGAATAGCCGTGCCGCCTTTTCCTCCCTGACCGGTAAAGCGCTGAAAACACTCAGCATCCCGTTGCAGTCCGGCATGAGCGTCGGCCTGCTGTTGGTGAGCGTGGAATTGTTTTTCATGATCTGCATCCTCGCCTTTTTACCGCGTGAACTCGTTGGCCCATGCTTTATCGGGTTCGCCATCGGCGAATCCTTGGGCGCCAGTGCGCTGCGCATCTGCGGCGGCATCTTCACCAAGATCGCCGACATCGGCGCGGACCTCATGAAGATCGTCTTCAACCTGCCCGAGG
>CAZRGY010000633.1:0-2512 GCA_964599715.1 uncultured Verrucomicrobiota bacterium
CACCGACATTGCCGATAATAGTCGCGGAAACACCCAGCAACTTGGCGCGTTCCACCACTTTCACAGCGTTGACTTGGGCGACCGACAAAACGATGCGACCCTGCGCTTCGCCAAAGAGAATCGCATCCAATCGCGCTTTGTCAAAGGCGCTGAGATCCAGGTTCGCCCCGATCAGGCGCGGCGTGTTGCGTGCCGGGTAGCCAGAGATGCATGATTCCGCCACCGCCACGGCGAGACCGCCCTCGCTGCAATCATGCGCACTCTTCACATCGCCACTGTAAATCAGGGAAAGAATCGCCTCATGGATCAGCTTCTCTTTCTGCAGGTCGCACTTCGGCGGGGTGCCAGTCTTCATCCCGTGCACCACCTTCAGATAGGCCGAGCCGCCCAAGCCCTGCAAGTGGTCTGTGCCGTCCACCAGGTCACCCAGCAAGATGATGGCATCGCCCTCATCCTTGAACCACTGCGTGGTGATGTGCTCCGCCTTCTCAATGAGTCCCACCATCGCCACCGTGGGGGTCGGGTCCACCGCCCCTTGCGGGTTCTGATTGTAGAGACTGACGTTGCCACCTGTCACCGGAGCATTGAACACCGTGCAGCCTTCCGCCACGCCACGGACCGATTCCTTCAACTGATAGAATAGTTCCGGATTGTGCGGATTGCCAAAATTAAGATTGTCCGTGGAACCCAATGGGACCGCGCCCGAGCAAGCCAGATTGCGTGCCGCTTCTGCCACGGCAATCTTACCGCCTTCATACGGATCGAGATAGACGTAGGTGGCATTGCAATCCACCGACATCGCGATGAACTTCTCCGGCACCTGCTCGTTGTGCTTGGTGGAATCAGCCGACAACATCGGCAATGAATCCCCCTTAATGCGCACTACCGCCGCATCCGATCCCGGGCAGACCACCGAACCGTCACGCACCATGTGGTCGTATTGGCGATACACCCAGTTCTTGGAGGCGATGGATGGCCAAGAAAGCAAAGACTTCAGGTTTTCCGTCGGGTTGCTGATTGTCGGGACTTGATCGATCGTGAACGCCCGCACCGCTTGTAAGTATGCCGGCTCCTTCGATTCGCGATGATACAACGGTGCATCGTCGGTCAACTTGGAGGCCGGAATATCGGCCACCACGACCCCATGATGCCGCACCACCATGCGACCAGTATCCGTCACCACACCGACCTCGGACCACGGCAAATCCCACTTGTCAAAAATCCGCTGCACCTCGGCCTCGCGCCCCTTCTTCACGATGACCAGCATGCGCTCTTGCGATTCCGAGAGCATGATCTCGTAGGAGCTCATACCCGGCGCACGTTGCGGGACTTTATCGAGTTCGATCTCGATACCCGTGCCCGCGCGAGCCGCAGTTTCACAGGTCGAACAGGTCAAACCGGCCGCACCCATGTCTTGGATACCGGTCACCGCATCGGTCGCCAGCAATTCCAGCACGGCCTCCATCACCAGCTTCTCCATGAACGGATCACCCACCTGCACCGCACCGCGTTGCTGTTCGGAGGATTCATCCGTCAAATCTTGAGAAGCAAACGCAGCTCCCGCCAAACCGTCACGACCAGTAGCCGGCCCCACATAGAAAACCGGGTTGCCGATACCTTTAGCCGCCCCGCGAGCGATCTGCTCATGACGCAACACGCCCAGACAGAACGCGTTCACCAGCGGGTTACCCGCATAGCAATCGTCGAAGTAAACCTCGCCACCCACGGTCGGAATACCGAAGCAGTTGCCGTAATGGGCGATACCTTCCACCACGCCGCTGAACAGATGCCGCACTTCTGCGGACTTCAATTCACCGAAACGCAATGAGTTCAAGGCGCAAACCGGACGTGCACCCATGGTAAAAATGTCACGGATGATGCCGCCCACACCCGTCGCTGCGCCTTGGAACGGCTCCACTGCGCTGGGGTGATTGTGCGACTCGATCTTGAATGCGATCGCCAGTCCGTCGCCGATATCGATTACGCCGGCATTCTCCTCACCTGCACCCACGAGGATCTTCGGGGACTTAGTCGGAAACCCTTTGAGCACCGGCCGAGTATTCTTGTAGGAGCAATGCTCGCTCCACATCACCGAGAAGATGCCCAACTCGGTGTAATTGGGCTCGCGCCCTAGGATCTCGACGGCACGGGCAAACTCTTCCGGCGTCAGGTTATGCTTCTTGACCAACTCTGGCGTGATGGCGGGATCGCTCATTTCAGGAACCAAAATCTAAATTTAAAATCTTACTTACGCGGCTTTCGCAGCACCCTTGTTCTGCAACGCATGGATCAGGCTCTCGAAGATCGCCTTACCATCGTCACCACCCAGGATCAATTCGCTGGCTCGCTCCGGATGCGGCATCAAACCGGCCACATTCTTGGCCTCATTGCAGACTCCGGCGATATTTTGCAGCGAACCGTTTGGATTCGCATCATCCGTCAGGTTTCCACCTACATCGCAATATTGCCAGAGCACCTGTCCATTGGCATTCATCTTGGCCAACGTTTCCTC
>CAZRGY010000634.1:0-2500 GCA_964599715.1 uncultured Verrucomicrobiota bacterium
CAGCTTAACCAAGTATGACCCTCCACTCGTGAAAGCCGTTTGCCCGAAGTTTGCGCCATCTGGAAATTCGACAATCGCGTAACTGTTACCCAGACTATCAACGACCACATCGCGTCCATTACTGCCACCTTGAGTTCCTCCTCCAAAGTTTGCCCACTGAAAACCCTTTTGCTCCACGACGGCAGCCGTCAAACTCTGGGCATAGGTAGCCCAAGCCAAGACATACAACAATACAAGTGATTTGATTTTCCCCTCCCACTTCATCAAGAGCTCTTTCCTTATCCTTGTTAATCTTTCAGGAATTTAAGGATAATATCAGCCCTAGGTAATCCATCTCAAGGCCATTATCACCACTCACCCAAAAGGGCCATATCATCTGGCGGCGAACAAGTGCCTCACCTTCCCTTCCGGGTTGCTTGTTTTGTTGAAAATCACCATATTTCGCCATGCCCCGGAGTCGCCACACCACCGCGTTAACGCTGTTTCTCGCGCTAACCCTTTTAACCTCAGCGCATTCCGCATCAACCGCCAATCCCGAACGACCTTCCGTCGAAGCCGCGCTCAAGAAAGCCACTACTTTCTACGCCCGGAACTGCTCCAATTCCGGCGGCTACACCTGGCGGCACAGTCGCGACCTCCGCTTGAGCGAAGGCGAGGGCGAAACCTCACCCACCTCCTGTTGGGTGCAACCTCCCGGCACCCCTTCTGTTGGCGAAGCCTTGCTCGATGTCTACGAGGTCACGGGCGACAAGCAATACCTTGATGCCGCGCGCGCCGCTGGCAATGTCCTCATCCGCGGCCAACGCCTTTCCGGCGGCTGGTATTACAGCGTGGAACTCGATCCCAAGAAACGTGCTGGCGAGGCTTACCGCGATAACCCCAGCCATCGTCCGCCCAAATCCGGACGCGACCTCAAGAACCTCTCCATGCTGGATGATGACACCTCCGCCGCTGCCCTCCGTTTCCTGATGCGCTTGGACAAGGTGACTGGTTTCAAAGACGCCGCGCTCAAGGACTGCATCAACTACGCCGCGAAATCCATCCTCGCCTCCCAATACCCCATCGGCGCCTTCACCCATAATTACGACCGCTTCCCCACTGGCTACGACCTCCGCAAATTTCCGGTCATCAAAGCCTCCTATCCCGCCCAATGGTCGCGCACCTGGCCGAACGACTGGACCGGCATCTATCACCTCAACGACAATATCTCCGGCTGCGTCCTCGCCACCATGCTCCTCGCCCACGAGATCTACGGTGACGACCGCTACCTCGCCGCTGCCCGGCGCACTGGCGATTTCTTCCTCCTCGCCCAGATGCCCGATCCCCAACCCGCCTGGGCCCAGCAATACGACTCCAAGATGCAGCCCGTGTGGGAACGTAAGTTCGAGCCCCCCGCCATCAGCAGCATGGAATCCCAATACGTGCTGGAAAGCCTCCTGCTCCTCTACCGCAAGACTGGCGAAGCCAAATACCTAGAACCCTTTCCCAAGGCACTCGCCTACCTCAAGAAATCCAAACTGCGCGACGGCCGCCTCGCCCGCTTCTACGAACTCAAGACCAACAAGCCCCTCTGCTTCATCGTCTCCGGGAAAGTGTACAACCTCTCCTACGATTTCAGCAAAGCCCCCGATCACTACAGCTTCATCGTGGAATCCAAACTCGACCAACTCGAAGCCGAGTATAACCGCCTGAAGAACGGCGGCGACCGCAATGAACTACCCGCTTACGAACGCCTCCGCGCCACCCCCGCCGAAGTAAAAACCATCATCGCGCAAATGGACCCACGCGGCGCCTGGATCGATGCCCGCTCCATGAAAGGCTTTAAGAAGGCCTCCCCCGAAGGCGTCATCCAATCCGAAACCTTCATCAAGAATGTAAGTATCCTTTGCGAATACCTACGTCAGACGAAGTAAGTTGATACTTTAGAGTGGATTTCACCAAGGCACGGGCGGGTTATGCCTATTGCCCGTGAAGAAGTTTCCCTTACACTCTCCGACATGAAATCCCTCGCTGCGTTACTTGTGGCATTGCTGTCGTTGGCTACGGTCGGACACTCGGCCTCCTCGCGCCCGAACATCATCCTCATCATGTCCGATGACATGGGCTTCTCGGACCTCGGTTGTTACGGCAGCGAGATCAACACCCCAAATCTCGATGCCCTCGCCAAGGGCGGCGTGCGCTTCACCCAGTTTTACAACACCGGCCGCTGCTGCCCCACGCGCGCTTCGCTCCTCACCGGCCTCTATCCGCATCAGGCGGGCATCGGCCACATGGTGGATTCCAAGAACAAGCCCGGCCCCGGGTATGCCGGTGATCTGAACCAAAGCTGCATCACCATCGCCCAAGCCTTGAAGCCCGCCGGTTACCGCACCTACATGACCGGCAAATGGCACGTCACGCCGAACGAAGCCACCAAACCGAATCCCAGCAAACACAACTGGCCCCTGCAACGCGGCTTCGACCGCTTCTACGGCACCATCCACGGCGCCGGCAGCTTCTA
>CAZRGY010000635.1:0-2497 GCA_964599715.1 uncultured Verrucomicrobiota bacterium
GTGATCGTGACGGCGGCACCTGACATCCTTTTCCTGCGCGATACAAATGGTGATGGCCGGGCGGATGAGAAGAAAGTGCTCTTCACCGGATTCTTCGAAGGCAACCAGCAGTTGCGCGTGAACGGATTGCGCTGGGGCCTGGACAACTGGGTGTATTGCGCGAATGGCGGTCATACGCCGAGCTCTGGTAGCAATGTGGTGATCACTACCAAGCTGACGGGCAAGGGCATCGAGCTGGGCAGCCGCGATTTTCGCTTTCGTCCGGACACAGGCGAGCTGGAACCGGAATCGGGGCCGACGCAGTTTGGCCGCAACCGTGATGACTGGGGCAACTGGTTCGGCACGCAGAACTCCTGGCCGCTCTGGCACTATGTGCTCTCGGATCGCTACCTGCGGCGCAATCCCTATGTGGCCTCGCCGAGCCCGCAGAAACAGGTGGTGACGCCGGGCAATCCCAAGGTGTATCCGGTCAGCTCGCAGGAGAAACGCTTTCATAGTTTCGACCAGGCAGGGCGGTTCACCTCAGCCTGTGCAGGCATGATCTATCGGGATGAGCGATTGTTTAGTGATGGCTACCGCCACGCATTCATCAGCGAGCCGTTCCATAATCTGGTGCAGCACAACATCCTCACGGACGTGGGCACGAGCTTCGGCTTCCATCGCGCGCCAGAGGAGGCAAAACATGATTTCTTTGCAAGTGAAGACCGCTGGTGCCGCCCGGTGATGACGCGCACGGGACCAGATGGTGCGCTGTGGGTAGTGGACATGTATCGCTACATGATCGAGCACCCGGCGTGGCTGCCAGCGAACGGCAAATCAGAACTGCTGCCGCATTATCGTTTGGGCGATGACTTGGGCCGCATCTATCGGGTGGTTCCAGACAAGCTCAAAGTTCAAAGCTCAAAATTCAAAGGGAATTTGGCGGATTTGAATGGGGCGCAGTTGGTCGCGTTGCTCAGTGATTCTAATGGCTGGCTGCGGGACAAGGCGCAACAAGCACTGGTGTGGCAGGCGGACAGGTCCGTGGTGCCGCTGGTGGAGCAGATGGTCCGGAAGGGGACCAGCCCACAAGGACGATTGCACGCACTGGCTACGCTTGATGGTTTGCAGGCATTGAAGCCGGAACTGGTCGCGCAAGCCTTGGCGGATGCGCATCCGGGTGTGCTCATCCATGCGTTGCGTCTGGCGGAGACGCATGGCTCGCCCGCCGTCATCCAAGCAGCTACGAAGCTGGTGACACACAACGACGCGAACGTGCGGTTGCAATTGGCTTCGAGTATAGGTGAATGGAAGGATGCGTCAGCGGGCGTTGCTTTGGCGCAGCTAGTTATCAAGGACCGTAAGGATGTTTTTATTCTGGCGGCCGCGATGAGCTCCGCCCTGCCGCATGGGCGTGTAATCGTGGAGGCGGTGAACAAAGAGGGCGGGGCGGTGAGGGAGAGTCTGACAGAGCCTTTGTTGAACCTTTCACTCGGTACCAATGACCGGGATTCGGTGGCAAAGTTGCTGGCCCCGAGCTTGAGCGCGAAGGGCGGGGTTTACAATAAAGCTCAGTTGGCCGCTTTCAGCCGCTTTCTGGATATTCTCGCCCGGGGCAAGAAAACGCTGAGCGAATTGCAGAAGGGGGATGACGGACTCGCGGTGCTTTTGAAGCAGACGGAGGCATTGTTCGCTTTCGCGCGGCAAGGTGTGGCGGACAAAAAGCGGCCTTTGCAGGAACGGGCGGCAGCGGTGGAACTATTGGCGCGGGAGCCATCACAGCGCACCCAGGTGATGGAGTTGCTGAACGGCTGGCTGACTCCGCAGATGCCGGGCGAGGCACAGCGGGTGGCAATCAAGGCGCTGGCTTCCACCGGTGATGACCGGGTGCCGGGTCTTTTGCTAGAGCATTGGGCAGCGTTCGCACCGGAGACACGTAACCAGGTGCTGGAGGCACTGTTTACCCGTGAGGCATGGCTGTATGAGTTGCTGAAGCGGGTGAAAGCAGAGGAGGTCAGTCCGATGGTATTCGATGCCGCGCGCCGGGCACAGTTGCAACGGCATCAGGCGAAGCGAGTGCAGGATTTGGCTAAGGAAGTGTTCAAGGCGGGCGCGTCCAGCCGGGCGCAAGTCGTGGAGCAGTTCCGACCGGCATTGGCCTTGAAGGGGGATGTGAAGCGCGGGCAGGCCGTCTATGTGAAATTATGCATTACCTGTCATAAGACGGGTGATCAGGGCAACGAGATCGGCCCGGACCTGCGCTCTGTGGTAGCGCATCCGCCGGAGAAACTGCTGGTGAACATCCTCGACCCGAGCAGCGATGTGCAGCCGGGGTTCTTCGCTTATAACTGCACACTCAAAAGTGGCGATGAATTTTACGGGCTTATCACCAGCGAAACGGGCAACAGTATCACGATGAAGCTGGCCGATGGCACGACACGGGCGATCGTGCGCAATGACATTGCGAGCCTGCGGGGCTCGAATCTTTCGCTGATGCCGGAAGGGCTGGAGGCGGGCA
>CAZRGY010000636.1:0-2489 GCA_964599715.1 uncultured Verrucomicrobiota bacterium
ACCGAGACCGCCAGCGGGTTTCATCATGTCGTGGCCGTGCGGGTCGTGGCATTGGACGCAGTTCAGGTGACCTTCGAGAACTGGGTGGTGGTGGGGCAGACGAAACTCAGCATGAACATTCTGGTGACAGCGAAAGCAGGCTTCCGATGTCTTTTTGGGATTGAGGATGAATTTGTCCAGGCCTTGTCCGCCGGTGGCCACGTGGCGGCTGCCGGGGCCGTGACACGCCTCGCAACTGGTGTCGAGCGAGCCATGGGCGGTGCGGATCTTGACGCGGGCATGGGGATTGGCGGGAAACTTTTGATGGATGGTGGCGTGGCAGTCCATGCATGCCTGGTTGCCGACGAATTCCGCGCCTTCGATATGCAGCGGCTCCTCCACGGAACGCGTGACGGTGGTGCAGGAGGTCGCCAGGAAAAGTCCGCAGGCGAGCAAGGCCACGGTGGCGACGTACAACCAGCGTTGAAGTGAAAGGCTCATGTCAGGCAAACCGGCAAACCCTCGGCCAACGAATGCGTTCAGAGTGCTGGCGAGTCTGGGGGATTAGCAAGCATGGCTGTGTAACACTTTTGTGCTATTGAGGGCGGGGAGGGGGTGCCCGCTAAAAACGCCAAAAGGGGATCAAAACATCCGGCTTAAAGCCTGTCATAAACTATTGCGGGGTGAAATCGCCAAAAGCGTGTGAAGTGTGACCTCTCCTCTAGGGCCAATCGACATTCAATTAAGCCAGAGAAGTGAGGCGGCGAGGTAAAGGAAGGCTAAGAAGTGGGAGTCGTTGCGGTCGAAGCGAGTGGCGATACGACGGTAACGCTTGAGCCAGCCAAAGCAGCGTTCGATGCGGTTGCGCTCCTTGTAGAGTTCCTTGTCGTGCGGGATCTGAACCAGGCGATTGGACTTGGTCGGAATCACCGCCTGCATGTTTTGGTGGGCCAGCAACGTGCGGATGCCGTTGGTGTCATAGCCCCGGTCGGCGATCACGGCACCGGCTGGCTGGTCTTTCAACAACTCTGGAGCGCTCTGGCAGTCGGCCTTCTCCCCGCCAGTAAGCAACAGCCGCAGGGGCCGTCCCAAGGCATCACACAAGAGGTGGATCTTGGTGGTCAGTCCACCACGGGATCGCCCCAGAGCCTGGTCACGAGCCCCCTTTTTCCCGCCGCTGCCTGTTGGTGGGCTTTGACGAGGGTCGCATCAATCATCACGTATTGGTTCTTCGGGTCTTTGAGCAGCTGGGCAAAGACTTTCTCCCACACGCCTTTCTGCGACCAGCGGCTGAAGCGCTTATGGGCGGTCTTCCACTTGCCGTAACGTTCCGGCAGGTCATGCCAGTGCGCTCCGCTGCGCAACACCCACAGCACCCCGTTGAGAAATTGCCGGTTATCAGTGCCACTGCGCCCGGGATCACCCACCTTCCCGGGTAAAAGTTCTTTCACCTGTTCGTATTGCTCATCCGTCAGCTCATAGCGCTTAGCCATGACTCCCTCTTAACCATACTCCTCTACAAAGTACAAGCCTGAATGTCGATTAGCCCTAGGAAACATCGGCAATATCTCTTTCAGAGCGTGCCCATTCTCCAGCATGCGGTCAGCTAATGGATTGTTCATTGTGCCAATTTCCCTAAGGGGACGAATCGCAACATACTTAATAAAGGTGGATGCTTTGCCGCAACGTCAACTCGGTATTTCAAGGAACCGGACAACAAAGATGCCCGCCTCGGAGCGAGGCTAGTCTCAACCCGCGCTCCTTTGCAGCGTCCCGCTTGCCATCACGCGGCTAAAACCCCACTTTGTCCCGGTCATGATGATGTTTAACCCGGCCATCGCGGAGTTCTTGCAAGCGTACGCTCACGATCAGCCTTTTCGCTGGACGGCGGAAGACCTAGCCGCGCAAGGCCGTTTCGCCGAGGCCGCCTTGGAGGGTGTTGCATGGAGTGATTGGTCCGATCCCATTCTCGCCTTACCGCTCCTGCAGGCCGCCATGCTCAATACGCCCACCTCACTGGAGCATGATCAGGATGCCATCCTGCTGGCCGGTCCCTTGAGCGAGATCATGCCTGCCGAGACGTTGATCCCGCTGGCGCAAACGCATCTCAGTCCGGCCGGGAAACTGGTGGGCATCATCCCTTGCCTGCGGGATAACTCACCGGAGAGCCAGCTCTTCATGGACCTCGCGGCGGAGAAGCTATGGCCGTATCACACGGCGGAGGTCTGGCTGGAAGTCTTGCAGGATGCGGGCTTTGCCGCCACGGGCATCAAGGCCGAGTTCATCGCCCGCCCGCAATTCGCCGCCTCTGCCCTGACGGACAAGCTGCAGTTCAAGCCCTTCGCGGAACTCTTCCGCGCCGTGGAGGCCGCCGGTTACGGTGCCCACGAAGTCGGCTGGGGCGAACTGCACGTCGTCGCGCAGGGCTTCGAGTAAGTAGCGCTTGGTTGCCAACCAGCTGCCTGTACCGCGACTGCGGTGATGTCGCCGACTGGCAGTCGGCAGGCATG
>CAZRGY010000637.1:0-2487 GCA_964599715.1 uncultured Verrucomicrobiota bacterium
AGGGCGCACGCGGACCTTGCCCGTCACCTCGATCACCGACTCGGAATGAAGCCTGGAAGCGGTGTCAAAAAGGCCACCGTCGAGGTCGCTGGGATCAAAGACGGTCTGGGTGCGCCCTTCGCGGTCGCGCAGGTCGATGAAAAGGACCCCGCCAAGATCCCGCCGGGAGTGGACCCAGCCGGTCAGGGTCACCGTTTGACCGGCGTGCTCGGGCCGGAGGGCGTTGCAATGGTGCGTGCGTTTCATTTGACAATGTCGGAACGGTGCGGCTTCGCGGAGGTCCCGGCCCGGTGCGGCCGCCATTGGACTCATCGGGAACCCTGCAACCGGTTCATTTCAGAGCCGCGGATGTTGGCGGGGATGCCGGTGGAATTCAAAGGAAAATTTCGGCGTGACCGCCCGGATCAGGGCTGTTCTAAAGTCATGGAGGATGGCCGGCGGCCAGGAGGATGACTTGGTTGAGGCGACGGCTCATTCTGTCCCGGAAGGTGGGAAAGGTGCGATCCCTCTTGCGAGGCTGGCCGCGGGCCCAGGCCCGATACTCCCCCTGCACGGCTCGCCGGAGGATGCCCAGGACGGTGACCGAGACGGGATGACGAACCCGGCACTGGTCCTCCCCCGCGCTCACATCCAGCGGATAATGAGTGCCGTTTTCGATGCTCCAATACAGTCGAGTCAGTTCCAGCAGACGCGCCGCATCGGCTTGGGCGGAGGTCAGGCTGGTAATGATCCAGATGGTTTCGACTTCTTGTTTGCCACCCTTCAGCTCGCGAATGCGGTCAACGCGCGCGACTTGAACGGCATGAGGGAACCCCATTTGTTCCGGAGTGACTTCCTTGACCTGGATGCCCCGCCACTCGATGCGCCCGTGCCCCTGGTCGACCGTCATCACCTGAGGGGGAAAAATCCTCCGGCAGGAGGCGCCTGGCTTGGGTGTGGAGGGTTTCCTGGTTGCCCTTGACCACCAGGACAAAATCCCCCCCGCCCTCCTGCACGACCGAGCGGGCGGTCTGCACCTGGGTATGGAGCGCGTCCATCAGGGCGATGGTGCCATCCAAGTCCAGCCGCTGCAGCAGCGTCTGGCCCGCGGGGATCTCGTTGCTCTTGTCGGCGACGGCCTGGACGCCCAAGGATCGTCCGCTGCGCGCGTTGATGGCTCCGACCAGCTGGGTGCCCCCGCTGCCCCGCACGGCCTTGCCATCCAGCACCACCACGTCGCCATCCGCGCTGCCCAGCCGTGCCTTTTGCCACGCCCAGATCGCCTGCTGGAACGGCTGCACCAGGACCGCCTTGAGCACTCGATAAATGCAATTCTCCGTCGGCACCTCATACCGGCGCTCCCGCCGGTTGAACCAGCATCGAAACGCCGCCCGCTGGGTTGGTGACAAGTCCCTGGCAAAGAGGGCCACCCCCCGGTGTCCTCCCCGGCCTCCGGAGAGCAGATACGCAAAGACGATCGCCAGCACCGTCGCCTGTTTGTGCCGCAGGCCCCGGACGTTGCGGCTTTCAGGCACCTGCGCGTGGAGCACCTCCCAGAGGCTGCCAGCCTGCTCCGGCGGCATCAGGCAGCGCGGATCCACTCTTCGCTCATGCCCGGCCAAGGCGGCGGGAAGCTCCCGGGAGCGCAGGAGGCGCGCCGCATGTTTGGCCAGCTCGCGCACATACAACTGCTTGGGCCGCTCATGCACCTGGTAGAAATCTTGCGCAACCCGCCGGAAGCCTGCCGTGCAGCCGAGGGCCTTCCAGCCGGTGGCCTTGTAGGAGGTGCCACGAAAGAGTTGTGTGTCGACAAAACTTTCCACCGCCAAAATCGGGTGGCCGTAGGCCTCCTGCCAATCCTGCGACAAGCGCTGGAGATTTTTTCCCATCACATGGCTGGCCAGATTGGGATGCTGGCCGGCGTCGGTCAGCAGGCAGAAGCGCGCGTTGTTGGCCACCAGCCCCAGCCGCGCGCGCCGCTGCGTTTCATTCCATCCAATCCAGCTGTCCCGTCCCTTCAGGTGATAGGCGGCCGCGCACCATCCCAACAACGCGAGCCATTCGCCGTGACGCTCCGCCACATGCCACAATTGCTCCCCCACCATCTCCGCACTTTTCAGATAATGATGCTGGCAGACCTCCCGCTGACAGCGGCTCAACTCGTGGGGCAGGACCCGCCGCACCACGACCTGGGTCAAAAACTCCCGTTCGATCGGATCGGTGACTTCAAATGACTTCTGGCGCATGCACGCCACCAAAACAAATTCCCAGGCGGTTGTCCAGCATCGCGTTTAACTCCCGCATCCCTAGCCCCTTGGACTCTAGGTCCGAACCACCCTGGCCGGGCGGCGCATCCGATTGGTGCGCGGGCTCGCAATCCGTACCCGCGCCGAGGAACGACAGCGTCTCCTCACTTCGCCTGCGCTCGAATGTGCCCGCCTGCTGCGAGTGCAGGTTGAAACCCGCGCTAAAGCTTGGCCATTTGTTGCTCTGTGGTTTGCCGTCAGG
>CAZRGY010000638.1:0-2486 GCA_964599715.1 uncultured Verrucomicrobiota bacterium
CACGGGCGGACTTGCGGGACACCACCGAGAGGACCGCCTGGGCCTGCAAGGCCGACAATCCCTGGATCTGGCGCACCACCTCGCGCATCTTCTGCGCGGACATGCGGATGTTTTTGGTAATCGCTTGGACTTGCATACTATTTCTCCGCTTTCGCCGTATGGGAACCGTGCTTCTTGAACGTGCGGGTCGGCGAGAATTCGCCCAAACGATGCCCCACCATGTTTTCCGTCACGAACACCGGGTGAAACACTTTCCCGTTGTGCACGTTAAATGTCAGCCCCACAAAATCAGGGGTGATCATCGAGCGGCGTGACCATGTCTTGATCGGCAGCTTCGACTTCGTTTCCTTCGCCTTCTGAATCTTCTTCAGAACATGCAGATCGACGAACGGACCCTTTTTAATTGAACGTCCCATATGCTATTACTTGTTCTTCATCGTGCGGCCATCCCGACGGACGAGGATGAACCGGTTGGACAGTTTATACTTCTTGCGCGTGCGCTTGCCCTTCGCGAGCAGGCCCCACGGCGACACCAGATGCTGGCGACCGCCACCACCCTTGGATTTACCCTGACCACCACCGTTCGGGTGATCCACCGGGTTGCGCGCCACACCACGAGTCAACGGACGCTGGCCCATGTGACGATTACGACCGGCCTTGCCCAAGATGATCTTCTCGTGGTCCAAGTTACCGACCTGACCGACCGTCGCGTAGCAATCTTCGTGAAAGCGGCGGATTTCACCGGAAGGCAGCTTGATCTGCGCGTGACCTTCGTCCACCGCCATCAACACTGCGGCCGCACCGGCGGAACGCACCATCTGGGCGCCCTTACCCGGGGTGATCTCCAGGTTGTGGATCGTCATACCCGCCGGAATATTCTTCAACGGCAGAGAGTTACCCACTTCCGGAGTGGCCATCGTGCCGCTCAGCAGCTTGGAACCCACTTCCAAACCGTTCGGAGCCAAGATGTAGCGCTTCACGCCATCCTTGTACTCCAGCAAGGCGATACGGGCCGTGCGGATCGGATCATATTCGATCGCGAGCACCGTGGCCGGCACACCGTGCTTGGTGCGGCGGAAATCGATCTCACGGATCTTCTGCTTGTGCCCACCGCCACGTGCACGGGCCGTCACACGGCCATACATGTTACGGCCACCGGTCTTCTTCCGGGTGCGGACCAGGCTCTTCTCCGGCTTGGTCTTCGTGATCTCCGCGAACGACGACATCGTCAACGTGCGACGTGCCGGAGTCAGTGGTCTAAAAGTCTTAACTGCCATAGTGCTTCAGTCCTTATTACGTGAGGCTGATTTTCTCGCCCTCTTTCAAGGTGATCAGGGCTTTTTTCCAATCCGAGGTCTTGCCGGCCTGCTTCGTCGCCTTGCGACGGGCCTTGCCGTTGACGTTCAGCGTGTTCACGCTGGTCACCTTGACCTTGAACAACTCCTGCACCGCCTGGCGGATCTGGACCTTGTTGGCCCGGCGATCAGCCACCACCGTGTAAGTGTTGAACTTTTCCGCCTGAATGGCGCCCTTCTCGGTCAGGCGCACGCTTTTGATTACTTGAAATGCGTTCATGTCTTCAGCCCTTAGTTGCCAAGCCGCGCCGTGAATTTCTCAAAGGCGCTCTTCGTGAACAGCACCTTGTCGTTACGCAGGAGCTGATACGTGTTCAAAGTCAAACCGTCCGTCAGTTCCGCGTGCGGAACATTGCGGGAGGCCAGCGTCAGATTCTTGTCTGCGTCGGCGACCACCAGCACCGTGCCATCGATCTTCAACGAGGCCAGCACGGCCAGAAATTCCTTCGTCTTGGCCGAGGCCAGCTTCAGGTCGTCCACCACGATGACCTCGGAATCCTTCAAACGCTCGCTGAAAGCTTTGCGCAAGGCCAGAGACTTCGTGCTGCGGGAGACCTTCTTGCGGAAGTCGCGGGGCTTCGGTCCGAAGACCACACCACCACCGACCCACAACGGGCTGGCGAAAGAACCGGCGCGGGCGCGGCCCGTGCCCTTTTGGCGCCATGGCTTCTTGCCGGTGCCAGCCACTTCACCCATCGTCTTCGTGCAAGCCGTGCCGCTGCGCTGTGCCGCGCGGTAGGCGACCACCGCATCATGCACCGCCTGCGTGCCCTTGCCGTTCTCGATCAGGGACACATTGACCTCGAGATCGCCGAGGTTCTTACCGTTGATATCGTTAAGCGTAAGCTTCATGGAATAAGGCTCCGGTTACTTGGCTGCTGCTGCCTTGCGCTTCTTCTTGGCTTCGCGGATGACCACATAGTCACCCTTCGAGCCTGGGATCGCGCCACTGATGAGGAGCACATTGTCCTCTTCCAAAACTTGAACCACTTTCAGGTTCTGCGTCGTGCGTTGCACCTGGCCCATATGACCGGGCATCTTCATGCCCCGCATGACCGTGCCCGGGAACAGGCGCTGACCGATAGCGCCGCTACGGCGCTTCCAGCCCTTCGCACCGTGCGTCATGCAACC
>CAZRGY010000639.1:0-2485 GCA_964599715.1 uncultured Verrucomicrobiota bacterium
AACTGCCGGGGCTTTTCAAAGAAACATTCCGTGGCTACCGCAAAAAACTCCGCCGGATGACTGCCGCCATATTCATCGATGACCGTCTTACGCCCCTTGTCGATGGCCGCCTGCAGTCCGCGGTACTCCTCGCCCATAATTTGGGCCCAAGCCAGATAGCGGCCACGCTTTTCCTGCCAGTTCGCCGTCTTCAATGTCGGCGCTCCATCGGCTATGCCGTCTTCCTGATCCAGTTGATGGGCAAACTCGTGATACACGAGATTCTTCCCATCGAGCACATTTGCCGCCCCCGCCACGGTAGCGTCCCACGCCAGCACGACTACTCCGGCATCCCAAGATTCGCCCAAGCGCCCCTGCGCTTCATGCTGCACCTCCTGATCTCCATGCCGCCCTCCCGCATTCGCAAAGTAAGCCGAAGGATAGACCAGCACCGTCTTCAATTTCGGATAACAATCCGTGTCCCGGTTCAACAACAGGAAGCAGGCCTGCGCGGCGATGAGCACCCGCACTTCATCGGTGATCTCCTGTCCGCCACAACCTTCAAAGACTTTCTCCCCCAGAAATATCTGGATCAGATCCTCCAACGCCTCGCGGCCATCCGCCTCCAGCCGTTCATAAAAAGGAAAACGGCGCAGCAGGATGTCCTGCCACGCCGTGGGAAATGGTTGTGCTTTTAACTGTTCGCGACGACGCCGTTTAAAGAACCCAAACATGCCGGGTAATCCAGACTGCCGCCGGGGAACCGTCTTAGCTCACCAGCTTCGCCAGCAACTCGTCGTTGGTCTTGTGCTTCTTCAGCGCAGCCTGGAGGGTTTCCATGGCCTCGACCGGGTTCAAGTCCACCATCATGCGACGGAGCTTGCGGATGGGTTCCAGATTCTTCGGTGCGAACAGCTTCTCTTCTTTGCGCGTGCCCGACTTCGGAATGTCGATGGCCGGATACAGACGACGGTCAGAAAGCTTGCGGTCCAGGATCAACTCCATGTTACCGGTGCCTTTGAACTCTTGGAAAATCAGCTCATCCATGCGGCTGCCGGTGTCCACCAGCGCCGTGGCGAGAATCGTGAGGGAGCCGCCGTCTTCGATGTTACGCGCCGCGGCGAACATCTTGCGGGGGATTTCCAGGGCGCGGGCATCCACACCACCGGTCATCGTACGGCCGCTGCCACCATGCACACTGTTGTAGGCACGGGCCACACGGGTGATGGAATCCAGCAACACCAGCACATCTTTGCCGCACTCCACCATACGGCGGCAGCGCTCGATCATGAAGCGGGAGAGGCGCACGTGCGTCTCGAGGTCCATGTCGTTCGAGGAAGCCACCACTTCGGCCTTCACCGAGCGTTGGAAATCCGTGACTTCTTCCGGGCGCTCATCGATGAGCAGCACGATGACGTGCACTTCCGGATGGTTCGTCGTGACGGCATTGGCGATCTGCTTGAGAATCGTGGTTTTGCCCGTGCGGGGCGGCGCCACGATCAGACCGCGTGTGCCTTTGCCGACCGGCGTCACGAGATCGATGATACGCGTCTCGATGATATCCGGCGTGGTCTCCAGCGTGAACTTCTCCGTCGGGTCGATGGAGGTCAGGTTCTCGAAGCGCACCAGCTTGGTGTAATCGTTGAACGGCATGCCGTTGACGGAATGCACCTCGCGCAGTTGCGGGCTGTTGCCGCGATGCGGCGGCTGCAACGCACCGGCCACCAAGGCACCTTCACGGAGGAAGCTGCGCTTGATCGTATCGGGCGTGACGAAAATGTCGGACGGCTTCGGCTGGAAACGGTTATCCGGGGAACGAAGAAAGCCAAAGCCCTTCTCTGATATCTCTAGGTAACCGGAACCTGTTTCCGGCGTAGTAACTGACGGTTTGCTCATAGATGTATTGACTGTAAAAAAGATGACACCCTAACGTTCGGCCAAGAACATCAATAAATGATGAAGTCCGCTTGGAACGTTGAATCGTCTAGGGAGTACCGGAACCCAAGAACATTGAAACTGAGAAAACTACTATTGGGCCGGCTAATACCTGCAACGCGCTGTAACTAAGCCCAATATTGCGCAATTGCAACTAGAATTTTCTCCAACCGGTTCCACTATACCATAAACCCCGCAGAAATCATCTGGTTTCTTGTTTATCGCGTAAACGCCGGCTTGGCAGAGATTTATTATAACCTTTGCGAATCCGACATGACCTCCTGCCTGCACTCTCCAAAAGGGTGATTCTTATGAATTCCTATCAGGAGTCTGCAGCAGAAAAAATATGGTGCGGTTAGCAGGACTTGAACCTGCATGGGTTTCCCCACTACCACCTCAAGGTAGCGCGTCTGCCAATTCCGCCATAAGCGCAGCGGACGCGAATTCAACCACGTTCACCGCGCTCTGCAAGTCTGTTTTCGGAAATTATTCGGCAGCGGCATCCCAAGCGTCTTCAATGCGGCGGGCGGCAAGGCCTGTCTATCCGCCGCGCCTGGAAGGCATCCCGCTG
>CAZRGY010000640.1:0-2481 GCA_964599715.1 uncultured Verrucomicrobiota bacterium
GCCGCTGGCACGGCGGCCCCCGCAAATTTCAGGGCCTTAACTAACCGCCATTCAGAACCGACTCCTTATATGGTGCTGAAGAATCCGGCGAAGAAGGCCACCAGCGGGGCGAACGCGGCCTTCAACTGCTTGCCCAGCAGGTTGCTGTTTTTGGCGGCGAGATCCAGTTGCCGGACAATGTCCTCCTCGATGATCGCGCCCGCGTCCCGCGCATTGGCGGCCGCCTCCGAGAAGCCGCTCCGGAAGGCGGTAAGCAACTGGTCACTGCTGCGGCCCAGGATGTCCATGGCCGCCCGGGTCTGAAGCACGCCCTGGCCACCCTTGCCCGCCTCCTCGGCGATCCGCCGGAAGATTTGCTCCGGGCTGAGGGACTTGATCTCGGCGGTGGTGAAGCCCAGCGCCTGGAACGATTTCTGCATCGCCTCATTCCCGCTCTGCGCCCTGGCCTGGGCGGAACGCACCCCCCGGAAGGCGGTGGCCACATCATTGAGCGAGGCACCGCTCTTCCCGGCGGCGATCTCGAACTCCTGGATCGTTTCCGTGGTCACCCCGATCCGGTCGGCCATGTCCGACCAGTTGCCCGCGCTCTGGAACAACTCCCGCGTCGCCCCGAGAAAACGTCCCACCAGCGCCTGAATTCCAAAGCCCGCCGCGAACTGCGCAGCCACTCCGCCCACAGCCGTCTTAAACTGGTCACCCACGCCGGGTTTGCGGGAGGCGTCCGCCCGTGCCTGGGCGGCCCGGATCTGGGTGTCTAGTTGCGCCATGCGCAACTGCACCGCCAGCTGGGTTTGCTGGTTGCGGCGGTAACGCTCGCCATGCTCGTTGATCTTTCGCAGCAGGGACTCGCGCTGGGCCACCAACCGCTTGAGCTGATCCTCGGGGGCCAGCGCGGCAAAGGCTTCCTGTTGCTGTTGCCGTTGAAGGGCGGCCAGCTTGGCGCGGGTGGTTTCCAGCCGCTGTTGACGCGCATTCTCAGCCCGCTCCGTCACGGCGGCCGTCTCGCGCTCCTGCCGCTGCTGTTCATTCTCCAGCGCCGCCTGCTGGCGTTTCTCCTGGGACATCAATTGTTCCATCTGGAGCCGGGCGGCCAGCGCGGTGGACTTCGATTCCGCCGCGCCCTCAGCGTCGCCGGCGGCGGTTTGGGCCTGGGCTTGTTCCAGCAACCGCACCTCCTCCGCATGGGCGGCGTTGATCTGTTCGGCCAGGGAGAGTTTGGAAAGTTCGTATTCCTCCAGTTGCGCCTGGAATCGCGCCTGGGCAGCGGCCGTGCGGGCATCCTTGCGGGCGATCTCCTCGGCCAGTTGAGCCTGGGCCTGTTTCTGCTGGGTGACCAGGCGCTCGATCTGCTCGCGATAGTTCAGGGCGGCGGTGTTGAGCTGGGCCGAGCCCGCCTCATCACCCGCCTCAAATCGCTGGCGGCCGGCCAGCAGCAACGCCTGCTCATCGCGCTTCAGGCGGTTGATTTTCTCAGCGGTGGACAGCCGGTCGTATTCGTACTGGGCCAGCCGCTGATTGAACTTCTCCACCGCCCCGGTGGCCGTCGCTGAGGCATTGATCTCACGCGTCGTCCGCTGGAGCGCGGACAGGTCAGCCGTCGTGAGGAAGTGGATATTGTAGTTTGAGCGGCCCATGCTAAAATACCTGCGTGAAAAAAACCTGGCTCATCCTGCTGACCGGTTCAGTGGCGGTACCCGCCGGGTTGATGCTGTTGGGGATGGGACTGGTGTGCTGGCCGGTGGGGTTGCTGGGGCTGTGGTTGCTGGTTGCCTGGGGACAAGCGGTTGCCCACCTGCGAGATCCTCATTGGCGGCGGTTTCGTCTGTATTGACTTCTTCCCGGAACAGACCCACCCGGCCTGATCCCGTTTCTCCATCCTCCAGTCTGGCCTTTGCCTCCCTGGCCGCTGCGGCCATGCGCCGGTCCTCGGCAGTCTCCAGATCGATCCGTCCCTCGAGGGCGGTCAAGGCCACCAGCTCGTGCAAGGCCAGGGCCACAGGTGTCTCCAGCGCTTCCTGCTCGGATCTGCCCAGGCGTGACATCATCCCGAGTTTCAGGGCGGCCAGAATCCCCACGCCACTGTCCTGGTCCTCGGCATCCACGGTGCGCAGGATGGGCGGTCCCCGGAAGGCGGTTTGAACGTGTTCTGAAACCAGCCTGCAAGCCCGCAGCACAACGGATGCCGGAGTCCGCCGCCGCCACCAGCTCAACCAGCGCAAGTAAGTCACCGAAGGGACGCGCGGGGATGGGAAGCGGCAGATTTCCCGCGCCAACAACAAGTCGCCCAGGCCGGGCATCACCGTAACGGCTCCCTGGGCGAACGGGCTGCCCAGGCGTTCCAGCAGGAGGGCCTGACCGATGGTCAATGGCCACAGTTGCACCCCCAGGATGATCGGGGGCTGGTTGAACTGGAAAGGGGTCGGTTCTGAATGGCGGTTAGTTAAGGCCCAAAACTTTCCTGGAGAGGCGCTTGCGTCGCTG
>CAZRGY010000641.1:0-2478 GCA_964599715.1 uncultured Verrucomicrobiota bacterium
TTGCCCAAACTTACGACCGACTTCCTCGTAGTGCGCGACTTTTTTGAAGCCCAGCTTCTCGTGTAGCGCCACGCTCTTCTCATTCGGCAGCGCGATGCCACCGAGCGCGGTGTGGACATTCAACGGCTTCAAGCGCGCCAATAGTTCGCGATATAACGCCGTGCCCGCACCCCTGCCGTGTCCACCCTGCGCCACATACACGGCTGTCTCCACGGTATGACGGTAAGCCGCGCGCTCATGGAACTTCCGCGCATAGGCATAACCCAACACCCGCTCGCCTTCGACGAAGAGCAACCATGGATACACCGCCGTCACATCCGCGATGCGCTTGCCCATCGCCTCGACGGTAACCGGTTCCTCCTCAAACGTGATCACCGTCTCCAAGATGTAGGGGTTGTAGATGGCACAGATACTTGCCGCATCCGCCACTGAAGCATCACGTATCATAGGTATTGCTTTGGCGGTTATAGAAAGAAGCCCGCACCCTGTCCAGCCTGCCGCCATCCCCCTCTCCTCCAATGATTGGAGGAGAGGGCCGGGGAGAGGAGGCGCTGAAGCTTCACCTGCGTTATGAATGACTTGCACCCAGCCTGTCCGGATCAATGCCGTAATCTTCTTTGCCGGTTTGACACAATTTGCTAAACTTTCTCTCTCATGAAAACGATAGCTATTCTCGGCGCATCAACGGACCCTCGCAAATATGGCAACAAGGCTGTGCGCGCCTTCAGCCAACAAGGCTATCGTGTGTACCCCGTGAACCCGAAGGAAGCGTTGGTTGCGGGCTTGCCCGCGTACAAGAGCCTGTCCGAAGTCCCCGAGCGCCCGCAGATGATCAGTGTCTATCTGCCGCCGCCGGTCGTCTTGAAAACCCTGCCTGAGATCGCGGAAAAAGGGTGTGATGAACTCTGGCTCAACCCCGGCACGGAATCAGAAGAAGTCCTCGCGGAAGCCGAACGTCTTGGTCTGAACGTCATCCAAGCTTGCAGCATCGTGGCCGTGGGCCTCACGCCGTCCGCTTTCTAGATCACTCGCCGAGCAGATGCACCACGATCGTCCGCCGGTGCGGATGCGTGCGATGCTCCCACAGATAGATTCCCTGCCAGGTCCCGAGCGCCATCGCGCCGCGGGCTATCGGGATGCTGAGATTCACCGCCGTGATGGCCGTGCGCACATGCGCCGGCATGTCATCTTCTCCCTCACAGGTGTGGCGAAAGAGCGGATCGCCATCCGGGCATATCCGTGAGAAGAACCGCTCCAAGTCGCGCCGCACTTCGGGGTCGGCATTCTCCTGGATGAGCAAGGAAGCCGAGGTGTGCTGCACATGCAGCGTGGCGAGACCGGTCTTCAGCCCCGCATCCGCCACCAACCGCTCCACCTCGCGCGTGAACTCATAAAAGCCACGACCCTTCGTCGGGATCGTGACTTCATGGACCTGCTGCCGCAACATCGTGGCCTACTTCCCGAGAATCTTCTCCAGCTCCGCATTCACCGGATGGCCGTAGCCGCGCGCCTTCTGGTAATGCCAGCGGGCCAGCTCCGTCATCGGCGGCGTTTGCGTGGCATAGACCACGGCGAGATTGTGATGTGCGTTCGCATTGCCGGGCGCGATCTGGATGGCCTTGCGCAAGGCTGCTTCGGCCGCGCCGCGCTGCCCCTTCTGGCTCAGCGTGATGCCCAGGAAGTTCTGCGTATCCGCATTCTCCGGGTCCAGCGTCGCTGAGCGGCTCAACAGCTCCAGCGCGTCATCATACTTGTCCTGGCGGAACTTCAAGATGCCCAGCAGCGAGAGGCTGTAAGCGTCGTCCTTCTTCTGCCCCAACGCCTTGTTCAGGTTCTTCTCCGCATCGCGCAATTTGTCCAATTCCATCTGGATGGCCGCGAGGTTTGACAGCGCGAACACATTGTTGCTGTTCAGCTTCAAAACCTCTTCATACTTCTCCGCCGCCACCTTGTAATTCCGCTCGTTGAACGCCTTCTGCGCCTCCGCCACCAGTGAACGCGCGCCCGCGGGCAAATCATCCGCGCCGCCAGCCGTGTTCGCCTTCGGCTTGTTATCTACCGAAGCCACCAGCGTAGCCGGATTCGACGGCGCCTTGAACAACGCCAGTTCCTCCTTCGAGTAAGGCGTCTTCTTCGCTTCGAGAACTTCCAAGCGCGCCTTCAGCACCGCCAGTTGGTCCGCTGCCATGGAAGACGTGGCCGGTGCGCTTGTGAAAGCGCTCGGATCCGTGAGCAACGCCTCGAGCTTGGCGTTCTCCTTACGCAACTTGTCGGCCTCTTCGGCCTTCGCCATCAACATCGCCTGGGCGCTCGCGGCCTGCGCCGCCGCCTTCTGCTGCTCGGCCAGTTGCTTCTGCGTCGCCGCCAGTTCCTTCTTCAGCTTCTCATCCCCATCGGATGCCTTGGCCATGTTGGCCGCGCGTTTCTGCTCGGCTTTGAGCTGCGCTTCCAAAGTCTCGTTCTGCGCCTTGAGCCCTT
>CAZRGY010000642.1:0-1160 GCA_964599715.1 uncultured Verrucomicrobiota bacterium
CGCACGACCTGCACGATGGCGTCCACTTCGCGGATGTGCGTGAGGAACTTGTTGCCGAGACCTTCACCGGCGCTCGCACCCTTCACCAGACCGGCGATGTCTACGAACTCGATCGCCGCCGGGATCACCACATTCGTCTTGGCGATCTTTTGCAACACCTGAAGCCGTTCATCGGGCACCGTCACGATGCCCACGTTCGGATCGATGGTGCAGAAAGGGTAATTGGCCGATTCCGCCTTGCGCGTGCGGGTGACGGCGTTGAACAGGGTGGATTTCCCGACGTTAGGAAGACCGACGATGCCAGCTTTCAACATAACTCAATACAACCGGTGGATTTATTCCTCTGCCTCTTCAGCGTTGGCCTCTTCCACGGCTTCGCGGATGGCCAGTTTAAATTTCTCGATACCCTCATCAAACGCGGCGGCGATGGGCATCACCGGCACCTTGCGGATCTTGCGCTTGAACTTCTTCAAGTTCTCCTCGGCCACAGCCTCGTCCATCTTGTTGGCCACCACGATCCGCGGCTTCTCCAACATCTCCGGTGAATACAAGTCCAGCTCGCTCAGCACCTGCTTGTAATCATCCCACGGCTCGCGTCCATCCGTGCCCGCCATATCGATCAGGATGACCAACACCTTGCAGCGCTTGATATGACGCAAGAACTCATGTCCCAACCCGACGTTATTGTGCGCGCCCTCGATGATACCCGGCACGTCGCAAACGGTCAGCCGCTTGTAATCCGCATACTCCACGATACCCGGCTGCGGATGCAGCGTGGTGAAGGGATACGGGGCGACCTTGGGCCGGGCACGTGAAATGGCCGTGAGCAAGGTGGACTTGCCCGCATTCGGATAACCGACCAGGCCGACATCGGCCAGGATGCGGAGTTCGAAAAGATAATTGCCCTCTTCACCGACTTCACCGGGTTGGGCAAACCGGGGTGTCTGGCGGGCAGCGGTAGCGAAATTGCGGTTACCCAAGCCGCCTCGGCCGCCTTTGCACAGGATGAAGCGCTGACCGTGTTCGGTCAGATCGGCCACGAGTTCCGCGCCCTCGATGCTCGCGGCACCATGCACTGCACTGGTCTTGACGTGCTCTTCATCCTCATAAGTGACCTCGACGGCACGTTCCCGGCCTTGATAAATGATCGGCTGACGGCT
>CAZRGY010000642.1:1260-2470 GCA_964599715.1 uncultured Verrucomicrobiota bacterium
GGGGCTTCGGTATCCGGGAGCTTCCAGATCAGGGTGCCGCAAGGGACCTTGATGATGAGGTCTTCGCCCGCTTTGCCATCCATGCCCTTGCCCATGCCTGCTTCACCATGTTCCGCGAGCAAGCGGGGTTTGAAATACTGCTGGATCAGGTTGTTCTTGTCGTGATCGGCCTCCAAAATGACATCGCCCCCGCGACCGCCATTACCACCGATGGGACCACCCTTGGTGATGTAGGCCTCACGATGGAAGGCGACACAGCCCTTGCCGCCTTTGCCGGCGCGGGCGAATACTTTGACCTGATCGATAAACATAACGGAACAAACCGATGATAGACTGGAAACGGGTTGCCACGCAACGGGCCTCCTGCCAGAAATAAAAAAGGCGAGGTGACGCGCACCTCGCCCTGAAATTAAACCGGGAGCTAGTTCGCAGCGGCGGCGGCAGCTTCCACTGGAACGATGTTCACGCGGGTGCTCTGCTTGTCGAACATCACCAGACCGTCCACGAGGGCGTAGAGTGTCCAGTCCTTACCGACGCCGACATTCTTGCCCGCCACAAAGCGGCTGCCACGTTGGCGCACGATGATCGTGCCGGCATTCACCGTCTGGCCACCAAAACGCTTCACGCCGAGACGTTTCGATACGCTGTCGCGGCCGTTCTTTACACTGCCTTGACCTTTTTTATGTGCCATAACTTCTTAAGCGTTGATTTCTTTGATTTTGACGACCGTCAGCTCCTGACGATGCCCCACCTTGCGATGATAGCCCTTGCGGCGCTTCATCTTGAAGGCGATTTTCTTTTCACCCCGCTTGTGTTCCACCACATCAGCGGTGACGGTGGCCGAGGCCACGGTCGGAGCGCCTACCTGCACCTGGCCGTCTTTGGCCACGAGGAGGATCCGGTCGAAAGTAAAGGGTTGCCCGGCATCAACTGCCAAGCGCTCGATCTCGAGCGTATCGCCCGCGGCGACACGATATTGTTTGCTGCCTGTTTCAACTACTGCGTACATAGCGTTACCTATTAAAAAGGACGGAGATACAACCATATCCAGCCGTGGAGTCAACCTTGTTTTTAAGATTTTAGCGATTATTTGGTCACTCCTGCCCGGCGCACAGAGCCAGAGAGCTAACCCCTTGCCGGTCAATAGGATTGATAGAAAAACACCTTCATTCCGCCTCGGCCTATCTAGATCCCGATATCGTCGGGTTTT
>CAZRGY010000643.1:0-2459 GCA_964599715.1 uncultured Verrucomicrobiota bacterium
AATCTCCAAAATTCCGCTTTTTTTGGACTGACCAGGACTATTTTCGCCCAGCCATGGCCTTAGAGCGTTTTAAAAAATAATGTAGCCGATTGGAGCGAGAATTTTTGCGTTCTGGCGAGGCTTCGGTGAAGGAGCAGGTTTGCAAGACCCTGTGACTGAGCCGAAACGAAGCCAGAACTCAAAAAGACCGCTTACTCGCCACTTCTGCCAATCGGCTACAGGATTTTTAAAAACCGCTCTAACCAAACCAGCCCATTTGTCAGTGGCAGAAAGACTTGCACAGGAACGGACGGATTAAACCAGGCCCATTCTAGGCTCTTAGGGAGAAAGTACCTGCTATTAAGGGTTTTCACCTAGTTCATTCATCCCCGGCCAAAGCCGCTAATTGGACTGATGGTCTTTCGAAATGGGATTTGCCCTTAAAATAGTTGAGTCAGAGATCAGAAGGGCGGCCAAATCTATGAATTCAACTGAGATACCTCCTACCCCGTGGCGATCTTCTTGTAGGGCTCCCCTTCGTTAAGCGTCGGGCGCTCAGGACGACCGCGGTATTTGTAAACCAGCCCCATGTTGTCCAGGCCCATGAGCCAGAGGATGGTCGAGTGCAGGTCATGCACATGCAGACGTTCATCCACCGCATGCAGACCGAGGTCATCGGTGCTGCCGATGGTCTGCCCGCCTTTCACTCCACCACCCGCGAACCACATCGTGAAGCCGGTCGGGTTATGGTCGCGCCCATCGCCCTTCTCGGACATCGGTGTGCGCCCAAATTCACCGCCCCAGACCACTAGAGTATCATCCAGCAAGCCACGCGCTTTCAAATCTTTCAACAAGCCCGCGATCGGCCGGTCGGACGAGAGGCAAAGCTGCGAATGGTTCTGCTCCATCCGGCTGTGAGAATCCCACTTGCTGCCCGCGCCGTGATACAGTTGCACGAACCGCACTCCGCGCTCCACCAACCGGCGCGCGTGGAGACACATACGGCCATACGTGGCCGTCTCCTTCTGGTTCATGCCGTAAAGTTCCTTCGTTGCCTCGGATTCCTGGCTCAGATCCACCGCTTCCGGTGCCGCCGCCTGCATGCGGAAGGCCAGTTCATAGCTCTGGATGCGTGCTTCCAGTTCCGTCTGCTCTGGATGCTCATCCGCATAATGACGGTTCACCTGGTTGAGGAAATCCAGCTTGCCGCGCTGCTGCATCGCAGTGATGCCTTCCGGCGTGTTCAGGTTCGGCACCGGTTCCGAGCCGCTTTGCAAGCGGATGCCCTGATAGAGCGCGGGCATGAACCCGGCCCCCCAGTTGCGCGGTCCGTTCACCACACTGGACTGGTTGTCCTGCATCACCACAAACGCCGGCAGATCCGTATTCTCCGTGCCCAATCCGTAACTAACCCACGAACCCAGCGAAGGCCGACCGCCCAGAATGGAACCCGTATTCATCTGGCACACGCCCGAGGAATGGTTGATACCATCGGCGACACAGGAACGCACCACCGCGATATCATCCACACAGGTGGCGATGTTCGGCAGCCAATCAGACACCCAGATACCGCTCTGGCCATGCTGCTTCCATTTGCGTTGCGAGGCCAACAAGGGCGACTTCGTCTCACCCATCGCCGTGATGACCTTGCCGAAGCTCTCCGGCAATTGCTGACCGGCCAGCCGGTTCAGTTCCGGTTTCGGGTCGAAGAGATCGAGGTGACTCGGCCCGCCCTCCATGAAGAGAAAGATGACGCTCTTGGCCCGTACCGGCAATTGCGCCGGCTTGCCCGCCAACGGCGACTTCACCGCGGCACTGGCGCCCGTCTGCCCCATGAGATAGCTCAACGCCAACGAACCGAAACCCATCGCCCCGCGCGAAAGAAAATCGCGGCGCGTATAGACCGGGTCGAAACGATGACAGCGTGGATCAGATGATTTCTTCATGGCTCACAACTATTCGACGTAAAGGAATTCGTTTGAGTTCAGCAAAATGTGGCAGAAGTCGATCAACGCCGTCGTGCGCACATCGACTTTGGTTTTCGCGAAACTCGCCGAAGGATTGATGTTCAGCCCATGACCCGTGGCGTCATAGAAGACATTCGGTTTCGCCTCGAACTGCCAGTAACCCACCGTGTGTTTGTTCATGGATTCCGAGGTGTACATGATCTGCTCCAGCGGCAGGGCGATGTTGGAAAGGCGCACATCATCGATCAGGCCGTCGAAGAACGACTGCCCCTGTCCCGTACGACCACCGATGGTGAATGGATGGTTGTTCGCGTAACCACCCGCGACTTTGTGCGGCATCGACGCGATCTGCAGCGGTTCGTCATCATTGGAGAGATCCTTCACGTAGAAGGTGACCTCACCCGGCTGGCCGTCCTTCGCCAGTTTGACCGCGGCGGCCACGAAATACGGCTTGTCCAACCGGATGTTCTGATCGGAGAAGATCGCTTCGTTCCCCACCTTACCGTCCAGCTT
>CAZRGY010000644.1:0-2457 GCA_964599715.1 uncultured Verrucomicrobiota bacterium
TCTTTCAGCGCGAAAATGCCAGCCATCTTAAACGCCAATTCGTTGGAGTCAACATCATGGAATGAACCATCCACAATATCTACCTTGATATCGATGACCTGGAAGCCGGCGTAAACGCCGCTCTTGATAGCCTCTTCAATACCACTGATCACCGGCGGGATGAATTCCTTCGGAATCGCACCACCCACGATCTTGTTATTGATCTCGATACCCTTACCGCGCTCATTCGGCTCCACCTTGATGCAGGCGTGACCGTATTGACCACGACCACCGGACTGACGGATGAACTTGCCTTCACCGTCGGCAGCAGCCGTAATCGTCTCGCGGTAAGCGATTTGCGGCGCACCAGAGTTCGCCTCAACCTTGAATTCGCGCTTCAGACGGTCGATGATGATTTCCAGGTGCAACTCACCCATCCCCGCGATGATGAGCTGGCTGGTCTCTTCGTTCGTGAAGCAACGGAAAGTCGGATCTTCTTCCGCCAGACGCTGCAGACCTTCCGCCATCTTGTCGCGGTCAGCCTTGGTCTTCGGTTCCACGGCCATGCTGATCACCGGCTCAGGGAACGTCGGCGGCTCGAGCATGATATCGAAGTCTTCATTGCAGAGCGTATCACCCGTGGTGATATTGCGCAGACCAACCAAAGCGGCGATGTCACCGGAGTAAACCGATTCCACATCCTTACGCTCACTGCCTTGAATCACCATCAGGCGGCTCACCCGCTCACGCTTGCGTGTGCGCGGATTGTAAATCGTGTCGCCCTTCTTCAGGCAACCCGAGTAAACCCGGAAGAACACCAGCTTACCGGCGTATGGGTCAGTCCAGAGCTTGAACGCCAAGGAGCAGAATTTGCCATTGTCATCCGAGGCGATGTTGATCTTCTCTTCCAAGCCAGCCTCATGACCCGTAGCCGGCGGGATGTCCAAAGGAGACGGTAGGTAATCAACAACGGCATCAATCAAGAACTGCACGCCCTTTTTCTTGAAGGCCGAACCGCACAAGACGGGAACCATCTCGATTTTGCAGGTCAAACGGCGGATTGCCGCCTTCAACACCGCCGCCGTGATCGGCTTCTCTTCCAAGACCAATTCAGCGATCGTGTCGTCCTTGTTGGAAACAGCATCAATCAGTTCAGCCAGAGCAGCTTGCGCACGCTCTTTCTGATCTTCCGGAATGTCCGTGATTTCGTATTTCAGACCTTCCGTCGTCAAATCACCCGTGCCCCAGACCACTGCCTTCTGATTGACCACGTCGATCACACCAGCCAACTGGTCTTCTGCACCGATTGGCAGAGCCACCGGAAACGCATACGCCTTCAACTTCGTGCGCATGTCGTTCAGGGCGTTCTCAAAATTCGCACCCGTGCGGTCCATCTTGTTGACGAACGCGATACGCGGCACCTTATACTTCGTCGCCTGGCGCCAGACGGTCTCAGATTGCGGCTGCACACCAGCCACACCACAGAACACTGCCACCGCGCCGTCCAAAACACGCATCGAGCGCTCTACTTCAGCCGTGAAATCCACGTGACCCGGAGTATCGATGATGTTGATCCGGTGAGGGATACCTTCAAAAGCCTTGAACAAGCCGTCTTCTTTGCGCTGATTCCAGAAGCAGGTAACAGCCGCCGAAGTGATCGTGATACCACGTTCCTTTTCCTGCGCCATCCAGTCCGTGACCGTGTTACCATCATCCACATCACCGATCTTATGGATCAACCCTGTGTAGAACAGGATACGCTCCGTCGTCGTCGTCTTGCCCGCATCGATATGCGCCGCAATACCGATGTTGCGGGTACGCTCCATCGTATACTCGCGATCGGGCGAGTTCAGATTTTTATCTTCTGCTGCTGCTTGCATTGCTTTTAGAGACTAAAACGCCCCGAATCACATCGGCTCGGGGCGTCAAAATTAAAATTGTGACTACCAGCGGAAATGCGCAAATGCCTTATTGGACTGGGCCATCTTATGCACTTCATCGCGTTTACGGATCGCATTACCCTGCCCTTGATAGGCTTCCAGGATCTCCACCGCCAGCGCCTTGCGCATCGGCAGACCCTTGCGGGCATCCGCGAACCGGACCAACCAGCGCATCGCCAGAGCCGCCTGACGATCGGCCGGAACTTCCAAGGGCACCTGATAGGTGGCACCACCAACCCGGCGGGCCTTGACTTCCAGACGCGGCTTGGCGTTATCGACTGCCCGCTGCAGCACTTCCAGAGGGCTCACCTCTGCCTGCGTGGCGGCCAGCTGTTCAAAAGCCCCGTACACAATCTTGTGCGCAGTGCTCTTGTGTCGCCCCCGCATGACCGGGTTCTCCAGGCGGGCCACCAGAGGACTCTGGTATTTCCCGTCCGGTATCAAATCCCGCTTAACTGCTCGACGACGACGTGACATACAAATTTTTCCTTAATTACTTGGCCGCAGGCTTCGCCGCCTTCGGACGCTTCACCCCATA
>CAZRGY010000645.1:0-2457 GCA_964599715.1 uncultured Verrucomicrobiota bacterium
CGATAACTGATCAGGTAATTACCGCCGGTGAACGCCCTGGAGCCTTCTCTTTCATCGAACAGTCTAGGGTCCGAAGGATTGAAATCGGGGCCGTTCAATTCAGGTCGATAAAGGTCATATGCCCACTCGGAAACGTTCCCGAGGAAATCGCTCAAACCGAGAGGACTGAAATCTCCTGCCTTTCCTACCGGAAGCGGATTTTGGTAAGAATTGAACCCTGTGACGGCTTTCGCCACAGACGCTCCGCGGGAAAATACTCTCCACTCTTGAACAAGGGGAAAAGAGTACGAGTAATTATCCGATAGGCCCGAGCTTCGTTCGTGCAGCGTCAGCAAAATCGTAAACTTAGCAGCTGCATACCAATCGACATTCTGAGCGGGAAGATCTTGGCTTGTTGTTACCGGGCTTGTGTCATCTGGCAAGAGAAGCGCCTTTCTTAGGTTATCTTTGATCGAGTAGTCGCGGATCTTTGAATACTGCATCCGCGTGATTTCGTACTTGCTTACGGAGAATCCGTCGCAAGGATCGGATGGGGTCACGGGGATTGCGCCCCGCGACCCTTCCACACCACCGGACATGCGGTTTTCCGCATCCGGCGGTTGAACCTTGCTTCCTTCAACGGGTGGCTCCCGTTTCGGTCGCGACTTGCCATGGGATGATGAAGCCGTATCGGGCCAAGGTCCGGTTGTTGAGGGCTTGCTGCATTACCGGGTGACGGGCCATCGGCCACGCTCCCCTTCCGCTGTAGCCCTGCCCAAGTGACCGTCCCTTCACTCCCAGTCGCTTCATCTGGTTGATTCGACCGCGCGGGGTCTTCCACCTCAGCCAGAAGCATTTTCGCATATGTCGCCGGATCCATCCGCTCAGGTCGTTCACTTCCCATCGCCTGTCGGCGAGCTGGAAGTAATTCCACCACCCGCGGATATACCGTTGCCATTGGTCTCGCAGTTGTTTGCTGGTAAGGCTTTGCCTCGCGTCCCACATCTGCCGGACCCGATCCTTGAGTTTTTCGATGGCTTTGGGGCTCACGCCCACCTGCCCGTTCTCATAGATGCGGAACCCCAACAGGCTGCTTCCTCCGCTCGGTCCCGCTCCGCTTTTCTCGCGGTTAACTTCGAGTTTCAGATTCTTTTCTATCCAGGCTACCACGCTTCCGTAGATGCGCTCCGCGCTTCGCTCACTGCCGGCAAAGATGGCGATATCGTCCGCGTACCGAACAAAACTCACCCCTCGTTTTTCGAGTTCTTTGTCCAGTGGATCGAGGTAGACGTTGGCCAGGAGAGGACTGAGCGGCCCGCCTTGCGGCGTGCCTTTCCATCTCTTGGCCTTACTGCCGTCGGCTTCCTGCATCGGGGCACGTAAATACGCTCCAATCAAAGCCCGCAGCCGCCTGTCCCCGACCTTGCTCCGCAACAGGTGCATTAGTTTGTCATGGTCCACCTGGTCGAAAAAGTTCTTCAGGTCAATGTCCACCACCCAGGTTTTGCCTTCCCGGACATACCCCGCCGCAGCTTTCACCGCGTCATGGGCACTGCGCCCGGGCCGGAACCCGTAACTATGATCGCTGAAGTCCGCTTCCCACAGCGGACTCAAGACTTGATGAATGGCTTGCTGGATCATGCGATCCACGATGTTGGGTATACCAAGCTGACGCTCTCCTCCGTTTGCTTTCGGGATCTTCACCGCTCTTACCGCTCCGGGCTTGTATTCGCCCGCCAGCAGTTTGGCGCGGATCTTTTCTCCATGCTCCCGCAGGTGCCTTGCGCTTTGCTCCATGTCCATCTTGTCCACTCCGGGCGCTCCGTCGTTGGCCTTAACCGCCAACCACGCCGACCGAAGATTTTCTACCGCCAGCACTGTTTCCAGTGCGGCTTCCTCTGGCTTGTCTTCAGGCATCTTCTTCCACCTCCTTTCTCATCCGGAGGAGACTTGTCTCCGCGCGGTTCGGACGTGGTCTGGGTCCACCAGCCTGTCGCTCTCCGCCGCGCCGGGTAGCTGCCGCAGTTGCCGCTCCCGATGCGTTTCGCAGGACTCCTCGCCTTCCTCCGGTCGGTCCGTCGGTTGACTGCCTTCTTGGGTCCTTCGGCCCTTCGCTCCAGCCGCTTTCACGGCCTTCTTGGCTAATACGGCCTCTGCTGACTTCTCCCGCGCTCTCGCGCGGGAGACCTCCCCGGGTAAGGTGCATGAACTTTCGGCCCGTGCCGCCCGGCTCTACCCGATGCGTCTTTCGGTGACGGTTGGATTTCGCGTTTCCTAGCACGCTTATCGCCCGCATCGCGGCCTCTCTGCCGGTTCGTATTCCTACGGTCGTGCCTTTGCTACGGACTTCTTTCGTGCTGAGCGCCTCGCGGCTCCCGCCTTGTCCTTCACTACGGTTGTTGTCACTTTCTCCGCTCAATACCTTTCAATTGATTAGTTCATGCCCATGCCGGGCACACGAGGGGCAAGGTCCTCCTT
>CAZRGY010000646.1:0-2455 GCA_964599715.1 uncultured Verrucomicrobiota bacterium
GTCCGGGTTCAGCAGGTTGATGATATTGGCCACAGCGATACCGGTGTATTCGGCTGCTTCTTCTACGACTTTCTCGACGAACTTATCACCGCGCTTGATGGCCTTGCGCAGATCGCCGCTTTTCATATCGTCCCAATTATCCCCGAGCATCTCGGTGAGGACGGTCTTTTGGCCTTCCTTGGCTGCGGTCTGGATGCGGCGGAAGATGGCCCCCCGGCTGGCCAATGCCTCGAAGCAGCCACGATTGCCGCAACCGCATTTTGGTCCGCCGACCTCCAAGATCATATGGCCAAGCTCACCGGCGGTCTTGTTGAAGCCGGAGTAGAGTTTGCCGTTGATGATGATTCCGCCGCCGATGCCGGTCCCCAGAAAGATACCCACCATGTTCTTGGGCTTGCCGCCCAGCTCGGCTTCATGCACGCCGATGGTGCAGATATTGCAATCGTTCTCTACGAATACCGGGATGCCCAAATCTTTTTCCAACGCCTTCTTCAGCGGTACATCGCGCCATTGCAGATTGGGCGCGAAGATGACCTTGCCGTTCTCCGTGTCCACGGCACCCGGTGCGCCGATACCGATGCCCTTCACTTGCTTCAGGTCCAGATCTCCTTCATCCACCGCGTCACGGATGCAGCGGGCCACGCGTTCGATGACGCCATCGGCACCCCTTTGGGCCTTGGTGGTCATCTTGGCTTGGGACACGCAATTCAGGCTGCGATCGAAAACGCCGGCGAGGATTTTGGTGCCGCCCAAATCCACCCCGATCACCAAGTTCTCACTTTTGCTTGCGGCTTCAGGCATGACGCAGGTGGTTTGAGGGATTAACTGCCGGCGATGATTTTCTCGATGTGTTTACGCAACTCGGCGTTGATGGCGTCAGCCGAGCGGTTGCCGTTCACGATGGTGAAGCGGTAGGAGTCCCGCAAGATCATGAACTGTTTGGCCATCAGGGCCTGATACTGCAGGAAGCTGTCGAACATGTCGCGCGAAAGACCGAGGTCCATGCCGCTCTCCCAGTAATCCAAGGCGGAGTTCTTGGCGAAGTTCCGCTGCACCAATTGTTCCGGGGAGACGTTCAGGTAAAACACCGCGTCCGGTTCCAGCGCGATGCCGTAAAGATTCTTCAGCCACTTCTCATCCATCCCGCGCACCATGTTACGCGCCATGAGGGTGTAGATGTAGCGGTCAGCCAACACCATGAACCCCGCCTTGAGCGCGGGCAGAATCACGTTCTCCAGCTGGTCCGCAAAGTCCGTGGCATAAAAGAGGCTCAGGGTGGAGCGGCTAAGAATGTTACCTTGCTGTGCCTGTTCCAGTTCTTCGCTCACCAACGTCGAACGCTTCAGACCCACTTGCACGGTCGCATGGCCGCAACCTTCCAACCATTCCACCAGACGGTTGATTTGCGTGGAACGGCCCGAACCATCGGCGCCTTCCACCACGATCAATCTGCCGGTGAGTTGCTTGAGATCCACGCGCGGGATGCCGTGCCCGTAGAAGCGCTTGGATTTCCGCGTCGGCACCCGGACCGCACTGGACAGGCGGGTCTTGGCGGTGGCCTCCGTTTTTTTCTTTTTGCCCATGGCTAGAATTTGTTGGAAGCGAAATTGCTCAGGTCGAGTTTGGAGGCGACCAGTTGCCGCACGGTTTCCTGCTGCGGCTCGATCGTCTGGTTCGCGTCGATGACCATGAAGTTATACTGCGTGCTCATGGCCAGGTATTGTTCCAGCAGGCGGCCTTGGAAGATGCGGAAGCTCTCGTAGGGATCGGTCGAGAGGCGCATGTCCATGCCCGCCTCGAAGTATTTCAATTCCGGACGGCCATCCAGGATGCGTTGCAATGAGGTCTCCAGCCGGGCCTTGAAAAAGAACGTGAGGTCTGGCTGTGCCGCAAAGCTGTAAAGCCCGCGCACCCATTCAGGGGGGCAGCCGCGCACCGTGTCACGGGCAAAGGCCGTGAATGCATAGCGATCACAAAGCACGAGGTAACCCGCGCGGAGCAGGGGAACAAGTTGCCGCTCGTAACGGTCGGCAAAATCCGTGGCGTGGATGAGACTGAACGTGGTGGGGGTGAGCAACTCGCGTTTCTTACCCTTGCTGGTCGCGCTCTTCACGAGCACGGAGGAGTTCCACTCGCTGAAGAACACCTTGAGGCCCTGCAATTCGAGCCAGCGCTTCAAGAGGTAAATCTGGGTGGACTTCCCTGAGCCATCGATCCCTTCCACGGCAATCAGCCGGCCGGGAAATCCAAGTTCCGCGAAAGTCTTCATCTTGCGGAAACAACGTACCGCCCACCGGCACGAAAACAATATTTTTCAGCGAGGGGGTGCCGCTGCGGCTTCGGTACGGCTCACTTGTCACGTTACCGTAACACCACCCAAGACCGGTCGTTACCGGAGCAGTGTCCGGCGGTTCTGCTCATCGATCTGGTCGTTCAAGGTCAGAAAATCATACAC
>CAZRGY010000647.1:0-2452 GCA_964599715.1 uncultured Verrucomicrobiota bacterium
AGGTTGCCGGTAGTTTTTTCGCGCAAGACCAGCAACTGGCCGAAGTCAGAGTTGCTGCGCCACAATTCTTCCTGGTCGTTGAAATCCCGTTTCCCGTCGGCATAGACACCGAACGAGCCTAAGGCCAGTGCGATGACCACACTGGTTGCCTGCGGTGCCAGCGATCCGCCGCTGCGTCCCCACACCACAAAGTAAACCGCCGCCAATACCATGAGCACGCCCGCCGAGGCGAACATCGTGACCGAATTCGGCATCAACGGAAGCAGCACGTAGCCGATGAGCACCGTCCCCGCCACGCTGCCAAAGGTACTGATCGCCGAGAGCCGTCCGGCCAGTCCACCCACGCCTTGCACCGACTGGCTCAAGGCGCGGATCAGAAACGGACCCACCGCCGCCAGTAGGGTAAGCGGCACGAAGAAGAGGAAGGCGGATGCCAAAATGGAGCCAACCGGCAGACTATATTTCAGACACGCATACGCCACCGATTCCGTGGCCATGATGGTACCGCTAAGATAGACCGCCGCACCCAGGATACACGCATACAGGTTCCTCAGATTCTGCGACCGTTCCACCAGCCAGCCGCCGAACCAGTATCCGGTCGCCAGCGAGAGCAGAGTCACCCCGATCTGTGCCGTCCATACGAAATGCGAAGTGCCCAGATACGGTGCGAGCATCTTCGCTCCCAAGATCTCTACGATGAGGATGATCGCCCCGGTCATCGCCGCTGTGAAGAACAGGTAGCGGCGCAACCCGGTGCTGATCTCTTTCGCCGGCGTCTTGGTCGTTTTCGGATTCACGCGGATGTTCTAAGGGTTGCCGATTCCGGGCACAAGCAGAGGAGTGAAGATTCTCTACTACGGGTTCATCGCCGCCTTGCCCGGACGTGGACGGACGCGATTGGGCAGGGGCTTGCCGGTCTCCCGGTCAAACTCATCTGGGGAGCGTTTTGAGGGCATCACATCTTTGGTCTCCTTGGTCCAGGCGGCTAGGGCATCCTGATGCCGCCGCAGCTCAGAGGCAAAGCGCGGATCATTCGCGAGGTTCTTGATCTCGTTCGGATCATTGATCAGATCGTAGAACTCCTCAGGCTCCCGTGCTTTGAAGCACGTCAGCTTGTCTTCCGTGAGGAAACCCTTGTCGCGCAAACGTTGCATGGCTTGATAACTGGGGCTCCGCACGCCATCCGCAGGTGGTGTGTTCGGCAGCTCCGGATAGTCATTCCGGATATACTTGAACCGTTCGGATCGCACGGCACGGGCGCGATCTGCGTAGTCATGCCAGTTGTCTTCACCATAGACATATTCGCGGAACTTGGCTGTCGGCTTTTTGAGCAACGCGCTGAAATCCTTCCCTTGGATGGTTGGCCCGGGCTTGAGCCCGGCGAGAGTGAGCATCGTGGGCGCGATATCCACGCTGCTGACGAGCCGGTCGCACACCATTCCCGGCTTAACCCCCTTCGGCCAACGGATGAGCCATGGCGTCTTGATGCCACCTTCGAACAGCGTCGTCTTGTCACGCGGGAAGGGACGCCCATTGTCCGAGAGGAAGAGAATGAAGGTGTTGTCTGCCACGCCTTGTTTCTCGAGTTCATCCAGCACTTGTCCGACAAAGTCATCCAGCCGCGTGATCTCCTCATAGTAGAGCGCCAGATCCTTCCGCACCTCTACGACATCCGGCAGATACGCCGGCACGCGCACTTCCTCCAAACGATAGGGACGTGAGGAGATGCCTTCCTCGTAATCACGATGCGGATCAAGCGCCGCCAGCCAGAGGAAGAAGGGTTTGTCCTTCGGGCGACCCTGCAAGGTCGGCACCCAGTCGATGCAACCGCTCTGGTCGCCCTTGGCCTTGATGACCGTCGCCGGCTTGCCGTCCTTGCCGGTGGGTAGCTGGAACCCCGATGGATCGGCTTCCTTCACCAGATCGAAGCGTTCTTTCAGCGCCTCGCCCAAGTGCCACTTGCCTGCCGCCGCAGTCCAGTATCCTGCCTCGCGCAATTTCTCCACGAAAGTCACTTGCGCCTTCGGCACCGCCCAATGCAGTTCTTCGGCATCCGTGTTATGGGGGTAACGCCCCGTGATCATACTGGCGCGGCTGGGACTGCACGAGGCCGCCGTGACGAACCCCTTCGTGAATCGCATGCCTTCCCGGGCCAGGCGATCCAGATTTGGCGTGCGAATGGTCGGGTGCCCGTAGCACCCCACATCATCCCACGCCAAGTCATCCGCGATGATGAGCACTAGATTTGGGGGCGCTAACAGATTGCTCGCCGCTTGCGCAGAAGTTCCCGCCAACAGCATCGCCACTAGTACCGCAAATTTGCTCCAAGTCCTGATAGGGTCCATCACTCTGATCATCGTTTTATTTTCCTCATTCATTGTGCCGATATCCAAGTAGCCAGGGCCAGATCATCGAATCGCCGTTTTTCCACCCGCAAGGTCTTGGTTTTCAG
>CAZRGY010000648.1:0-2452 GCA_964599715.1 uncultured Verrucomicrobiota bacterium
TACAATCCTACGCTGTTCGACGTCCAGTTCGCCCTCCAGCTTACGGGTCCCGATCCAAACACCCGACACACTTCACCTATCCATGCGATTCCATAAGGATGCCATACTTGATTCCAACGAATCACTTAGCTTGAGGATTTCGGATTTCCTATTGTCCCAATTCAAAACTTAAAACTGAGAACTTAAGATTTCTCCAACCTTCTCCTTTACCAGCAGCGAGCTGCCAGCATTGAAAAGACTACCACAAAACCCCGCCACCACAATAAATTTCTCACGCCTTAAAAATCAAAAAACCTAATCCCCTCCCCCTCAAAAACTTGCACCCGAAAACAATTTTCCACCAACCGCCGCACCGCACCTCCCAGCGTAGCGCAAGCCTGCTACCCCGACGTTTTGGTCGGGGCTGGCTTGCCGTCCAGGCAGATTTCCCCGGCGTTTTAGTCGGGGTCCGTCCCGGCTGCGTTCCCTCCGTAGCGCACGCTTCCAGCGTGCGGGTTACGCTGCATCCCTGCTGCGTTTCCCCTCCCAATGGAGCGCGGGTTGTCCTCAACCCGCAGTAACCCACCAAAGCACCGCCAGCCTCACTTCGCCAGAAACCTCCCGCCAATAATTCATTCTCATTCCCCGATCCCGGAGGGATCCCAGCATGTAGCCGGTGCGCCTGCTCGCGAAGACCTTCGGAGTTGAGCGAGGCACGAGCGACACCACCGGTTACAGACCAAAGAAAATGCACCCTGAAGGGGTGCCAGAAACAACCCTCACTATCCGCGAACCCTGCCTCGGCAACTATCTCCTCAAACTCGCCCAACTCGGCGGCCACCTCACCCGCGCCAGCGATCCGCCGCCCGGCAACAAAATATTCTGACGCGGCCTCACCCGCCTCAACGACATCCACCTCGGCTACCTCCTCGCCAACGAAGATGTGGGTAATTGAAAGGCTATGGGCGACGCTTACGTTTTTACGACCAGAAAAAAGTTCGTAACACCTCCAATCGCTTCGGCCTCATCCGAACTTGGGGACAGGCTCTTCCTATCGGCTCGGGCATGATTGAGAGCGGACATCGCCGCGTGCTCCAAGCCCGACTCAAAAAGGCTGGCGCTGCCTGCCTGCGCGAGAATGCCGATCAGATCGCCCACTTGCGCGTCCTCAGAGCTAACAAGAAATAGGCTTCCTCCTGGAACTAATCCTCACCCGCTTCCAATCACACCCCCTGACGATCAATCGAGAAACCAGTCGAAGAGATTACCGGGATCAACCCAAAGAATTAAGATGGGCAACATCAACACCACAATCCAATGCACATATCTCGGCGAGCGAGTTCGAATAGAATGAAATGCAATCGCCGCGAACCAGAATGGAGCGCCAAAAGCAAGAGCAAAGAATCCCGCACGGGCAATTTGACCGTGTAGCCCCACAATCAAATCACGGCTTACACTATCAAGTATAGAGCTAGGCCAGTAGCCAAGTTCAAGTTTAGCGCGATAGCAAAAAAGATAAAATGTCAGCAACCATAAGTTTGCGAGTATTGGTAGCCCCGCAATCAATAGCCATTTGAATGCCAGCTCGTCCGGTTTGTGTTCTGCTTTCTCTGGATGCATAGAAGAATTAGATGAACTGACTATTACTAGACCGCAAATCAGTCTGGTAATATTGTCCCAGCGGTCTCTGCCGCTTGCGCCCAGTGATATGCTTCTGTCTCATTGATGTGCGCCTGCAAAAGCTCATCAGTTAGTTGTGTAGCTTCTCCGTTCTCGAAGATTTCATTAATAGCGTTCAAGATGTTCTCACTTACACCTGTGTCAGAAAGGAGTAAGTCCCACACATTGTAATATTCTCAACCAAAACCACCCCGCTACCCGCTCACTTGCGGTTCCAATGCGGCTTTCCGGCTTCATCTCCATTGCATTGTTCTGGTTGGTATTTCCCCACACCCTCCCCCTTTGCCCGCCCACCGTCAAGCCACCCATCTTTCCAGCAGTGGGTCACTTTGAGTGAAGCCGAAGCACGTTGCCCCGTGCTGCCGTGCTTCTAGCAGGCAGTATCGTTGCGTCCGCCGTATCCTGTGAAGCCACACTGACCCACCACCATCTTTCCTGCCTGCCCCTATCTACACATCGATAAGCCGGATGAGCGGAAAACATCATGCCCGGTTCTTTGGGGAGGGAGTGGCAGCAATGCCACCTCCTTACTCGACAGTTCTAACTTCAATAATCTCGCCGCTTCATCACCATCATTTCAAGACATTCATTCATGCTAAACCCTAACGATTCCGTCGGTTTTTTCCATTCATTCCTACTAATTTCAATCAATTCCACCTCACCATTTGAACGCCGAACCATTGCTTTGATCCGATACTCCCCCTCTGACTCCGAAAGACCACCAGCCAAATTCACAATATCCCAAGCTGTGGTTTTTCGTGCAATTCTACATTCATAAACACTAGGCCTCAGA
>CAZRGY010000649.1:0-2451 GCA_964599715.1 uncultured Verrucomicrobiota bacterium
GACACCTGGCGCAACTCCTCGCGGATGACCTTGCGCAAGCGCTCTTCCAACGGCTTCGAGTCCGAATCAATGAATTCGCGCAGGGCCTGGTTAAGCAGCGTCTGGTAATTGCCGCCACCCGCTTCCTGCACCTTGCGCTTGAAATACGCAATGATGTCGCCATCCAGGCGGATGGTGATCCGCAGCTTGTTGGGATCGGGGGGAACCACGGGGCCGCGTTTGGCCTTACTGAAGTCTTCACTCATGAGTTATTCCATCAAAGTGGCTCGATGTTTTTCTCTTGCAGGCTCTGCACTTTGTTGAGTGTATGTACATTCTGTGCACATATCAACTCGCAATAAAGGAAGTCTGGGGAATTACTAGGCGCTGCTCGTCGGCGGCCACGTCTTTTCGCCTATCCGCCTGTCGCGCTTTTGCACCAAGCCGCGGGGATTTTCAAACCTCCAGCGTAATGAGTAGCCGCCCACCAACTGCCGTTGCCGCGCTTTGCAAGGTTTGTAAGGTTACGGAGGGATTTTCGGGATCAAGCAAACGGTCAAGCGCCGCCCGGCTGGTGCGCATGCGCCTGGCCAGTTCCATCTTGGTCAGGGCCTGCTCTTCCATCAGTTTGGCCAGCTGGTGAGCGATAAGGCGCTTGGCCGCCACCGCCTGGGCATCCTGTAGTAAACCTTCCTCGTCGAGAAACTCATCGAAGCGGCTGCCTATGTTCCGTTTTCCCATAATCGCTACTTTCCGTTCTGCCAATTCACAATTTCGCCAATCTTTCCCGGGCGATGCTTAAATCTTGCCGGGGTGTTTTGCGCGACTTCTTGATGAATCCATGCAACAAAATAATGGTTTCGTCCTTGACCGTGAAAATGGTCCTGGCTGATTCGCGATTCAGCCTTGAGCGTATTTCCCAAAGTCGGTCGGTCAACTTTCGCGCCAACGGCATACCGATGGGCCAGCCTTCTTGCAATGTCATGATGTCCCTGCCGATCTTTCCTCTGTTCTCCTTCGATAAACTTTTCAGCCACTCCCGCACTGGCTCATCACCATTGTCCTGCCGATAGAAACGTACAGGTTTTGGGTTTTGGAGTGATTGGAAGTGTACCATAATAGATACATAGAAGGATTGGTTTGTATGTCACCAGCCTAACCAACGCTTTGCAGGAGTGATGTAGGAATTCACCTTGTCTGGTGTCGGAGTTATACAAAAGCGTCACCGCTTAAAGCCGCACCACCCGCTGGTAACGATTCCCCACCGTAGTCACCTGCTTACCAAACCCATAAATTCTGCTGGATCGAATGGCTCTGCCGCAAGCGACTTTCCCGGGCCAGCAAGGTTATGCAGTTTGAAGTTCACTCTCGTGCCCCATAATCCAGATTTTTGGCTGCTTCAAAACTCCCTTGATAAATGCATTATCGGACTTGAGGCGGCGTACCCATTCCTCCCTCGAATAGAGTGTCGGCTGAATGGCTCGTCCCAGTTTGGACGACAGTTCCTCCAGTGCCGGAAACACGTCGGCATAAACCAATGTTGCGCTGATCACCATTAAGTCGATATCGCTGGCAGCAGAATCAGACCCTCTTGAAACGGAGCCAAAAACAAACGCAAGATCAATCTGATCAGCCAGTGGTTTCAAGGCAGACTTAAGCGGCGAGGGTGCGGTTAAGGTTCCAGGCGAGTGAGAGGCGGCGGTTTTCGTCCTCCTTGAGTCGCTGGAACTCCTTGATCAGGTAGATTTTGAACTCGGGGCTGATCCACATCCCGAACTCGAAGGCGATGTCGTGGTGGGCGTAAGTGCCACCGTAACGCCCCGCAGACGCTCGCAGGCCCATTGCATGAGTCTTTTTGACCCACTCCTTCACACTGAGCTTGAAGCTGTTCATCCCGGCCTGACTTTTAATTATGGCGAATTCGCCGGAATTACGTAGTCGAAATCCACTCGATCCAATGTAGGAAAATACCCAGAGATGGGCGTTTCAGCGGGAACGCACATTAAAGTAGATTCGAGAATAGCCTGAAGTCCCGTCAGAGTAATCTTGCGTTTGTTGATCCATTTGCCAGCCGCGCAAAGCTGATACTGGTCAATTCATTTCAGTGAGTTCAGTTTGCTCACAAGGCATTGTACGGCCGGATTTGATCGACCGTAACTGACGATGGCAATTTCAAGACCGCAATCCTTGTACAGCGAAACTGCCCGGTAAATTGCGTTCAGTATCCATGACGTTTCATTGCCAAAGGCACCGCCTCCAAGCAGTGTCAGGTAGAGGCGGTTGGCGCCTGTACGGGATGCGTTCTCTATTGCAGCGCAGATTGTCGCTTCGTACGCGGCCTCAAGTATCAAAATGGCGAAGGGCGCCCAGGCGTCAGTCGAATGGTCTGTGTAGGCAACGGGCATGGCGGAACAATATGCCTGCGACACTACATGGGACGATTCGTTAAGAGTGACCTGTGTATCAAGGTGA
>CAZRGY010000650.1:0-2448 GCA_964599715.1 uncultured Verrucomicrobiota bacterium
AGGACCTGTTGCAGGGCGGCTACGTGCAGGTCGACGAGACGCCCGTGCGCTTCAATGACCCGGATCTGAGGGACGGCAAGACCACGCAAGGCTGGCTGTGGGCGTTGTCGCGGCCCGGAGGTGATGTCGTCTTTGACTGGCGATTATCCCGCCGGCACAACGAGGCCGAGAAACTCCTGGGCGACTACAAAGGCCTGCTGCAGTCCGACGGCTACGAAGCCGTGTGACATGAGGTCATCCAAGTAGAAGCTCGATATGCGTGATCCACCATAGATGAGACTGCGGTTCCACCCGCAGCGACCTATCGGCACCGGCGCGGTTGGTAACGGCCGTGTCGGAAACTGCCGAGACAAACTCCATCGTCACCGCGAGCGTCAATGCGGTGGAGATGACCGGTCCGGTGATATGCCCAATGAAAGTGAACTGCGAACAAAGCATCGTTAAACCGAAGGAGCCAAAGACGCTGACAGGCTTCGACCAAAAGGTATGCGGCCAGTTGTCCCGATAGCTTCGTGGGACACGTGGATGAAGCGCCGCCGGTGTAATGGCAGGGGCTAAGTCACCAAGACGCTACTTGGATGAAACATGGTAAACCCGACGCTCCGCTTCCTCGGAAGCAAAGCTCACCGCAAGGTGATCTGATGGGGCAGCGGGCAGAGGATGCTGGAGGAAGCGAACGCCGCCCCGTAATCGGGCGGATAGAGGAAATCCTCGACGCGAAAGCGGGCCGACTTCCAGTGGGTCATCAATCACGAGAATCAATGCAAAACCATCGAACGGGGGAACCGCAAATGAGCGGGGCGAGAGCCTCGTGTGCCCCTCCGAACCAGGACGCCGCGGCTTGGGAACGAATCCCATGGAACGCCTGCGAACGTCGGGTCAGACGGCTGCAGGAACGTATCGTGAAGGCGACACGGGAGAGACGCTGGGGCAAGGTGAAATCCTTGCAATGGCTGCTCACCCACTCGTTCCACGCGAAAGCCCTCGCGGTGAAACGGGTGACAGAAAATAAGGGCAAGAACACGCCGGGGGTTGACGGGGCAACTTGGCGATCCCCGGCGGTGAGATACAGGGCGATCAAGACGATGCGACGGCACGGGTATCGGCCTCAACCGCTGAAGAGAGTCTACATCCCAAAAAGCAACGGGAAGCTTCGACCGCTGGGAATCCCCACCATGAAGGACCGGGCAATGCAGGCACTACACCTGCAAAGCTTGGCTCCGGTGGCTGAAACCTTGGCGGATCCGAACTCCTACGGCTTCAGGGTTGGACGCTCGACGGCGGACGCGATCGAAGAATGCTTCGTGCTGCTCAGTCGACCGGACGCGGCGGAATGGGTGTTGGAAGGCGACATCAAAAGCTGCTTCGATCACATCAGCCACCGATGGATGCTTCACCACATCCCCACTGACACGGAGGTGCTCGGGAAGTGGCTGCGCTGCGGCTACGTTGAGAGTCGGAATTGGTTCTCCACGGAAGAGGGCACGCCGCAAGGCGGCATCATCTCTCCGACGCTGGCCAACATGACGCTCGACGGGTTGGAGGAACTCTTGAACCGGACATTCCCGCGAAAGTGGGCTCCCGGCTCGAAGTTCATGCGGCACCCGAAGGTGCATCTGGTGCGTTATGCGGACGACTTCGTCGTCACCGGCGCTTCGCGAGAACTGCTGGAAAACGAAGTCCGTCCACTGATCGCAAGCTTCCTGCGCGAACGAGGGCTGACGCTCTCGGCGGAGAAGACCACGATCACGCACACAAGGATGGCTTCGACTTCCTAGGGCAGAACATCCGCAAGTTTGGTGGTAAACTGCTGATCCGACCGTCCAAGAGAAACACGCAGACGTTCCTGAACAAAATCCGCACTGTTATCCGCGAGCACCGTGCGACCGCACAACAGCGGCTGATCTGGCAGCTCAACCCCATTATCCGGGGATGGGTGAACTATCACCGCCATGTCTCGGCCACGCGGGTGTTCCAGCGAACCGACGGGGCAATCTGGCAGGCGCTCTGGTTCTGGGCCAAACGCCGGCATCGCAAGAAGTCGGCCAGATGGATAGCATGCCGTTACTGGCACGCCATCGGCAATCGGAACTGGACGTTTGCCACGCCCTCAGAGGGTGAGCACCTCTTGGTGATCACCGATTGGGTTCGGTTGCTCTACGCCACCGACACGAAGATGCGTCGGCACCTGAAAATCCAAGCGAAAGCGAATCCGTTCGATCCTGAGTGGAACGGTTACTTTGAAGCCCGAATGGGTCTCAAACGCTATCGCCGGACAACACGCCACTCGGGGAAAACTGTCATGAACACCGGTCCGGAACTTCCCGGGCTTTACTGATGGCTTGAGCCGGATGACGGGAAACTGTCCAGTCCGGTTCTGAGGGGAGGACGCGTCAGCGATGACGCGTCCTTACCCGACTACCCGGCCTACGTGCGCGCACATAACGG
>CAZRGY010000651.1:0-2443 GCA_964599715.1 uncultured Verrucomicrobiota bacterium
TGAACGGCGTATATGGTGCCGAAGGCCCAATCACAGAGATACAGCGCCATGCGATAGGGCCGGGGGAAATTCGCATCATAGCCGAACTTCACTCCCGTGGGTGAACTGCGTCCGATATCCACGATGGAGCGTACACTGTCGGGATAGTAATCAGGCCATTTGCCGGAGCCTTTGCGCCAGCCATATTCAGCACCAGAGACGATGTGGTTCACGCGCGTGGGACGATACCAAGGCGCACCATCGTCCCAATCCATATCGCTATCGAAAGTGAACATCTCGCCATCGCGATTGAAGGCGAGATCGTAGGCATTGCGCAAACCACCGGCGACAAGCGTCCACTCCTTACCGTCCTTATCCGTTCGCAAAACGCAGCCGGCGGAAGGAAATCCATTTGCCCATGTATAATTTGCCGGCCAGTTCAATTGCGGCAGCAACTGGTCCTCGGCAAAATTCTTATGTGGTGAATCCGGTCGCAAACCCGTAGGCGGTTTCACTTCATTGCCATTGATGATGTAGAGGTGATTGTCCGGACCGAGCACGATGGCATGCGGGCCATGCTCACCCGTGGCCGCGGTGCGATAGGTGGCTTCGAACTGTTTTAGGAGCTCCAGCTTGTCGTATTTGTCATCGCCGTTGGTATCGGTCAGTCGATAGAGCCCGGTGCCCTGAGCGCCCTCGCCACTGACATAAAGACTATCAAAGGCATAGAGCAACCCCATCGCACTGCCGACTGGCAACTCGATGCGCTCCACCAACGCCACATTGCCATCCGCGCCTAAGGTCATCCGTAACAACCCGCCTTCAGCCACCTTGCCCGTGTCATCGCGGCGCAGGATGTTCTGCGGTGAAATGATAAGCCGGCCTTTGTCATCCAAGGCTAGGCAAACCCATGAACCTTCCACCGGCAATGCAGAACGCACGAGCTCAGCCTTAAATCCCTCAGGAACCGTGAGATTCGAGGCGGGCGTGGCGGGCTTGCCCGCGGCGACATTGGCCCGCACACAAAGCATGGATGGTCCGGCGAGCAAAACGGCCAAAACCAGTGATTTGAAGATACGCATAACGGAAATTACCGGGGGATTTTCAACCCTCCGGCACAGAGGGCAAGGACATTTCCCATTGGATAAGGCCATTTTCCATCATTGCAATTACACGCCCGGCCCCGTTACTTAGAGGCTTATTCGTATGTCTTCAGTAGCCGAACAGTTACGCACCGCCCGCGAAGCCCGTGGATTATCCGTCACGGAAGTGGCCGACATCACGAAGCTCAAGGGGGACCATGTGCGGGCGCTGGAAGAGGGCAACTACGATTACTTCGCCGCGCCGGTCTACATCCGCGGCTTTGTGCGGACGCTGGCCAAGCTGCTGAAGATTGACGAAACGGCGTTGATGGAACAGCTCAATGCCGAGCTGGCGAGCACCGAGAATTTCAAGGCGCCACCGAAACTGACGGGACAGGCGGATGGGCCATTGGACAAGATCCTCTTTTTCCTCTCCCGCCTGCCTTGGCGGATCATTCTCCCCTCGCTGATCGTCGTGGTGCTGGCGGCTGTGGTCATCTGGGCCATCCGCCGGAACGCCACTCAGAAGCAGGACGACCCATTGCAAGACCTCGGTCCCGGTCTGTATCAGGGACCGAAGAAGTCGCCGGGACAAACTTTGCCCTTGCCGGGACAGAAGCGGTGATCGCCTTAGCTAAGGGCGAGTAGCTTAGCAGTCGCAGATCAGTGGTCGACTGGCTCATCCATGGTCATAACTGCTGGCTCTATAAAGGTGATTTTCCGCTGTTTACTTCATTCACCAAGCTGGTACCGTTCGCAGCCCTGTGAAAAACGCAGAAACTAAACCGATTCGTGTGGGTCTCATCTCCCTGGGTTGTGCCAAAAACCTGGTGGATGCCGAGATCATGCTGGGCACGTTGATGAAAGATGGCGTGGAGATCACCAATCAGGCCGAGGCGGCCGATGTGGTGGTGGTGAATACGTGCTCGTTCATCGATGCCGCGCAGGAAGAGAGCGTGGATACCATCCTGGAATCGGTGGAGGTGCGTGAGGCGAACAATCGCGGCCAGGCACTCATCGTCTCCGGCTGCCTCTCCCAACGTTTCCGCGATGACCTGCCGAAGCTGTTCCCGGAAGTCGACGCCTTCATGGGCATCGACCAGGTGGCACAGGTGACGGAGATCGTGAAGACGGCCTTGAACCGGCGGGAGCAAAAGATCGCGGCCGGCCAACCGCTTAAGCGTGCGTCCAAGAAAAAGGTCGCTTCCAAGCTGGCGGAACTCGATGCCAAGAAACCACACGATCATCACGCAGATGAAGCGGTCACTCGTGGCACGGATAAATTCGGCAAATCGAAGCAAGTCATCGCGCCAGCACCTCAAGCACCTTTGATGGATGTGACGGCACGTCCTATTTACATCCCGGATTTTGGCACTCCGCGT
>CAZRGY010000652.1:0-2443 GCA_964599715.1 uncultured Verrucomicrobiota bacterium
GACGAGATTACAACAGCGAGGGTCTATATCTGCAATTACGAACGGTTGCACCTGTTTGACCCTTCAATGTTTGGCGCACTGATTCTGGACGAAAGCTCCATCGTCAAGAACTTTACAGGAAAGACAAGCCGCGCCTTGATTGAGTTTGGATCGGGCATCAATTACCTGCTTGCCGCAACAGCTACGCCAGCGCCGAACGATCACATGGAGTTAGGCCAGCATTCGGCATTCCTGGGGGCGATGGCATCGAATGAAATGCTTGCACGATGGTTCACGGCTGACCAGAGCGCGATGGGCAAGTACCGACTCAAGAAGTACGGGGTGAATGAGTTTTGGTCTTGGGTGGCATCGTGGGCGCGCATGGCGAGCCGGCCTAGTGACCTCGGCCATTCTGATGAAGGCTTTGAATTGCCGAAGCTGAATCAGTATTTGCACTACGTTTCGGTGGACCTGACAGAGGGCAAAAAGGAAGGCGAGCTATTCCGAAACGTGGATACCTCCGCAACGAAGATTCACGCGGAAAAAAGAATGACGGCGGGAAACCGTGCCGACGAGGTGGCGCGCATTGTGTCGCTAGAGCCTGACGAGTCTTGGGTGATTTGGTGCGACACCGACTATGAAGCGGATGCTCTGAATGAGCGCATACCAGGGGCGGTGGAGGTTCGTGGTTCGATGCGGCTGGAAGTCAAAGAGGAACGGCTAAACGCATTTTCAGCCGGAGAGATAAAGCAACTGATTACAAAGCCATCCGTTGCAGGGTTCGGCCTGAACTGGCAGCACTGCGCACGATCGGCCTTTGTTGGTTTGTCGTTTTCGTATGAGTCGCTTTATCAGGCGTTGCGCAGGCTTTGGAGATTCGGGCAGCAGCGCACGGTAGATGCGCATATCGTTATGGCGGAAACCGAGAGCATCATCTGGCAGACGATCCAGCGAAAAGCAAGGGATCACGAAATGATGAAAAAGCAGATGAACGCCGCGATGCGAAGAGCGGTGCAGGAGTCAGAAGTAAAAATCACATATCGGCCCACGATGGCCGCAAAACTTCCGGAGTGGCTGAAATGAAAAACGTACTGAATCAGGCAAGTGGTAAGGCATGGTCTTTGTATCATGGAGACTGCGTGGCTTTGGCGACTGCGGTTCCCGATAACAGCGTTGATTTTTCTACGTATTCTCCCCCATTTTCCTCGTTGTACATATACGGTGACAGTGAGGCAGACATGGGAAACACCGATGGCGATGCGGAGTTTTTGGAACAGTACCGCTTTCTCGTTCGTGAGAAGCTTCGGGCGACACGTCCCGGTCGGCTTTCCGCTGTCCATATCAAGGATCTTGTGTATTACCAGGGCAGCAGCGAGGACGGCTCTAGCGGAATCCGTCCGCTATCCGATCAAGTAACAGCTTTGCATCTTGAGGAAGGGTGGAAGCTGCAATGCCGTATCACAATTTGGCGTGATCCCGTCCTTGAACGCAGCAAGACCAATGCGCACGGATTGCTGTACAAGACTTTCCGTGGTGACGCTTCATTCTGCCGGGTTGGTATGCCTGAATACCTGTTGGTTTTCCGCAAGTGGCCGAAAAACGAAGCGGAGGCGGAAATGCAAAAGCCGATCATCCACGAACGCGACTTGTTCCCACTTCCGGTATGGCAAGAGCTTGCATCTCCGGTATGGCCGGCAGCCGCTACTGTTTGGAATTACGATGGGGCAATCGACATTGTGACCGATAACCAAGGCGTTCACGCAAAGAGTAGCGGAGGGCGCAGCGGCGGCGGTGACATGGACCTTCGATCAACGGACGTGTTGAACGTGAAGCAGGCCGCAGACCCGAACGCGGAACGCCACCTGTGCCCGATGCCTCTCAATATCACAACGCGGGCAATATCGCTTTGGAGTAACGCGGGCGATAACGTATGGAGTCCGTTTGCCGGTATCGGATCGGAAGGTGTTGCTGCGCTTCGCATGGATCGGCTGTTTTTCGGAACAGAGTTGAATCCGAACTACTATGAAAGCGCGATTAAGCATCTTGACGCGGCATCCAAGGAGGGTACGCAGCTTTCGATTTTTGACGCGCTCTGATGCTAATCACTCTCGCAACATTCGTTGTCGTTTTCGGGCGTGCGATCCAGCAGATGAACGTGGTTGGTGGGCACTACCTGCCAGCCGCGTTGACGCCATACCTTATCGCCGTTGGTGAGGTGATGGCAGTGTTGCTGATCGTGGATACCGGGTGGACGGCAATCCCCTACGTGGGCACTGGCGGCGCATTGGGCGCTGTTTCGGCCATGTGGGTTCACAGAAAAATATGGAGAAAGAAATAATGAAACTGACGCTTGATCGAGATACCCTGGCCGCTGCACTTTCCGTTGTCGTGGGTGCGACTGACCGCAGGCCAATTCCGCCTACGCTGGCTTATGTTCGTTTGCGCACCGGTGCGGAGGGTGCGT
>CAZRGY010000653.1:0-2434 GCA_964599715.1 uncultured Verrucomicrobiota bacterium
TCGCGCGGGTCACGGCCACGTAGAAAAGGCGGCGCTCTTCTTCCTCGGCCTCCGGGCGGTCGAGCGAGCGGTTGCTCGGGAACAACCCGTCGCAGAGCATGATGAGGAACACCACATCGAACTCCAGCCCCTTCGCCTGATGGATGGAGGAGAGCTTCAGCCGGTCCTCGTCATCCGTCTTGGCCTTGTCCGTCTCTGCCTCCACATTGGTGAGCAGTGAAAGCTCCGCCAGGAAACTCGCGGTATCATCGTATTGCAGCGCAAAATTCGAAAACTGCTGCACATCTTCCAACCGCTGTTTGAAGTTCTGATATTTCTCCTTCAGATAATCCTCATAACCCGCCTGCAACACCACGCGGATCATGTTCGCCGGCTGTTCGCGGATGGGCTCGATCTCCATCTGCGAGACCGTGGCCGTGAACTGCGCCCAGTGGATGGCGGCCTTTTTCGGCACGGCCTTGGCGGATTGTTGCAACGCCGTGGCCAGCGGCAGCTTCTCGCCCGGCAGCAAGGCCATATGATGCGCCTGAAAACTGCGCCAGAGCTTGTCCGCGCCCTTGCCGCCCACTCCGGGTAACATCAGCACCAAACGCTTGAAGGCGAGTTCATCCTGGGGATTCGCCACCAGCCGCAGCCAGCACGAGACATCCTTGATATGCGCCTGCTCGAAGAACCGGATGCCGCTGGTGATGCTGAACGGGATGTTACGCTTCGTCAGCTCCATCTGCAGTTCCATCGCATGGAAATGCGAGCGATACAGCACACACATATCGCTCAGGTTCATGCCCTCATCGCGGAGTTCCAAGGCGCGTTGCGCCACGAAGCCCGCCTGTTCACCGGCATCGCCGCAGGTCACAAGCACGGGTTTGATGCCGGATTTGCGCGCGGGCTCGAGCTGTTTCTCGAACTGCTCCGTGTTCGCTTTGATCGCCGCATTCGCGAGTTGCAGGATCTCCGGGGTGCTGCGGTAATTCGTCTCGATCTTATAAACCTTGGCTCCGGGATAACGCTTCGGGAAATCGAGGATGTTGCGGAAGTTCGCCCCGCGCCAGGAGTAGATGCTCTGCGAGTCATCGCCCACCGCCATGATGTTATTCCGCTGGCCCGCGAGCGCATCGATGATCTCGCTCTGGATGAGATTCGTGTCCTGATACTCGTCCACCAGGATGAACTGGAACTGGCGCTGATACTGCGTGCGCACATCCTCATGCTCCTGCAGCAGCTTCAGCCACAGCACCAGCAAGTCATCGTAATCCATCAGGTTCCCCGCACGTTTGCGCTCCTGATACTTCGTCTGCAACCCCGCGATGAGCGGCGCGAGGTGGCTGAAATGATCGTAGTGCTGGCTGAGCGTCTCCGCGATGCTCTTCCGCGTGTTCACCGCCATGGAGAACATGGAGCCGAGATTGTCCGCCTTCGGGAAACGCGTCTCCTTCACATCGATGTCCGATTCGCCGAGCACCGTGCCGATGAGGTCCTTGGCATCCTCCGCATCCATGATGGTGAAATCCTTGCGGTAACCGATCTTCTCCGCATTGCGCCGCAGGATGCGATGTCCTACGGAATGGAACGTGCCGCCCCAGAGCGAGCTCAGTTCCGCCCCCAGCAGATCGTTCACGCGTCGCATCATCTCTTTAGAGGCTTTGTTCGTGAACGTCAGCAAAAGGATGCGGTCCGGCGGGATGCCTTGCTCCAGCAGAAAGGCGACGCGATAGGTGAGCGTGCGTGTCTTGCCCGAGCCCGCCCCCGCGATGACGAGGGCCGGTCCCGGCTCCGCTGTGACCGCCGCATGCTGCTGCTCGTTCAGTTCGGCCGCGTAGTCAATCTGCAGATTGACCGGCGCCCGGAACGAATTCAGCACATACTCACGCGACATGATCCCAAAGTGTCACACAAGCGGCGGGTTTAGCAATTCTGCGATGAACCCGGAGCGCCGAGCTCCTGCTCGGCTCGAACATGGTCTCCATCCGTTGCGCCGGCAGAGATGCCCGCGCGGACGGCCTGCGTGACGCAGGCGCTACGTAGCGCAGGCCTTTTACCCCGGCGTTTTGGTCGGGGCCGTCTCGGCTGCTTCGGTGCGATTAGTCGGTTTCACTTCCCATTTTTTGCTGAGGAGGGCATCATTGCTGCTAACGCTCTTACGTATGCAAAAGAATTTGTTGGCATTGGTGGATGACATCTACGAGGACCTGGAGCTGTGGTATCCCAAGCTTCGTTTGGAAGAAGCAGGCTTCGAGACCACCCTGGCCGGCTTCGAGCTGAAGACCTATCAGGGCAAGCATGGCTATCCCGCCACGGCCGAGCTCGAGATCAGCCGGGTGCGTACCATGGATTACTGCGGCCTGCTCATCCCTGGCGGTTTCATGCCGGACAAGTTGCGGCGCGATCCCAAGGTGCTCGGCATCGTGAAAGACTTTTTTGATCGTGGTAACCT
>CAZRGY010000654.1:0-1591 GCA_964599715.1 uncultured Verrucomicrobiota bacterium
CTTTTTTCTACCGCAGAACCACGCAGAGCACAGGAAGGACCCAAAGGCGGCAGGGGGTGGCATGGGGTGTCTCACGTCTGCTTCTCCACCAGTCGCACCCGGTAGCAATCATCTCGATTGCGAACCCTTGTGATCTCCGTCCCGTCCGTGTCATGCACTGCCACCGACCAACTGTATTCGCCTGGTTCAAGGCTCTGTGTTGCGGTGCGTGGCACGTCAAACGTTAGTTGCCACGTCCCGTCCCCCACATCGGACACGCTCCCCTCGACGATGACGCTCCCCTTCTTGCCGCCACTGAGCCCGAAGAAACATGTGGCATCGCCAACAGCCACCCCCGACACTGAAGGAACGGTCCACACGAACGCCCTGCCCCCCTTGGCTGCGAGATAATCATCACCAATCACGATGTCCGACGAGATCTGACCCGCATCAATCACGGGCTCGCTCACCACGACTGACCCTTGCAATGACTGAGCTACCTCGCTTGCGACACCCTCGGTAATGTCGCTGGTCGCGTTGGTAATCGCCGCCGAACTAACCACATGATACTTCCGCTCCAGCCCATCCACCGTCGCCGTCACCGTCACCCGCACCGCCTTGCCCTTAAGGCTCGCATCATTGGCAATCGTGATCGGCAGCGGGTATTCGGTGCCGCTTGGGCCGGTCAGGTTGTACGCCGCACCGGTAGCCGTGTTGTCGATGTAAAGCTGTGCGGATGGCGTGCCGCTCACCACCGTACCAAACACGCCTAGGTCGGTCTTGTGTAGCGTCGTCGCTCCGATCTTGCAGTACAGGATCGTTTCGGTGTGGACGGTCTTCGCTATGGATGACGACGACGCAAACGACGCCGCCTCTCGTAGCATCCTTTGCCATACCGAATCGCCGCGAATCGACGCACCAAAAACCGACGTGTGAACGCCGTCAGGGCTGTAAACCGATGACGATGGGTCGTATCCGGCATCGTCCATCAACCGCGTGCAATTCAGAAACGCCGCGTTGTCGTTCTCCTCAGCGAGTTCCTGGTAGACCGCTGCGTGACGCAAGAACGACGCGAAGTCGTACCCGGCACCCGGATCGGTCCGAAGCGGGTCGGACACGAACACGATCGGCGTGTTTTGCTGCTGCCAATCTGCCGAGCGAATGCGATCCACAAGAGCCTGGATATCCAACTTGAACTGGTCGTCATCGACCGACGTGGCGTCGTTGGTCGCAAACGAGATGAAGATCGCGTCCCATGGGCCAAGTGCCAAGAAGTGGTCATGGGAGTTGGTGTAGGACGTCAACCAAGATGCCGACGATGCTCCACCGACCCCGAATGACTGAAACGTCATCCCGCTATTTCGGGCGTAGTCGAGGAATCGCATCCCTCCACACGCCGCACCGAGCGTGACGGCCGATCCGTTCCAGCCTTGCAGCATGAGTTGCGGGAACGTGTTTGATGCGTCGTCGTTGATGGTTCCGGTTCGGTAGCTCTGCCATTCGGTGCTTGAATTCGACAACCCAAGGTCCGCAGCCGTCCAGGTCTGCTGAACGGTGTCGAATACGTTGATGGAATCAGAGTCGGTCGGCAGGCTGCGAACTCGAATCCCGT
>CAZRGY010000654.1:1601-2431 GCA_964599715.1 uncultured Verrucomicrobiota bacterium
CGCAGACGCACCCGAATCCCGTCCGGTCCGGTGGTGTTCCCGAGCAGATAGAACTCCGCTCTCAGTTGCGACCATCGAAACCACTCCTCGCGGTCCTTTGTGAACGGAATTTCTGCTGACGGTGCCGTGGCTCGGCGGTTGATGAGTGCTGTAAATCCGTAGTCCGTCGCACTCTGCACGCCAATCGGCGAGTTCGCCATTCCGGTCGTGTAAGTCGGATGCGAATCACTGAAGTGCAGGTTGGTCGTGCGAACGACGAAGCTGTTCTGATTGCTAGTCGGAAAGTGCACCATCGTTTCAGATGGCGGGCCGAAGTAGTAGAACGAATTCGCGTTCAGTCGGTGGAAGTAGAACAGCCCATTCCCACCGGGATAGGTCTCCTGCGAATCGCCGATGTACGCGACTCGCTGACACTTTAGGGACGCGCCACGAACCAGCCGGTGGAAGATCGAACGATCTCCGGCGACGTAAGGGACGCTGTCGTAGTTGGCTCGTGGCATTGTGTTTTCCTATCCCTCAGCATCAGCCACGCGAGTCACCGCGGTCGGTCGTGCGAGTCGGGTTCCGGGTGGTCGGGTCATGCGTTAGCCGTGCTTGTCTTTGGTGCGGGGTTCGCGGTCCTTGGTTAGCTCGCGGGCGTACCAGAGGAGGTGATACGCGGCGTTGCGAATGTCGCCGGCTAGGCTGTCGAACACCTTGCCCAGCCAGGTGGTACCGGAACGAGGCATGCCGAACAGCAGGATGGTACGCAGGTCCATGTCAGCTGTTCTCGCGGGCCGCCAGCCATTGCTCCAGCATGAGCAGGGTCCAGACCATGGTGCCATAATAGG
>CAZRGY010000655.1:0-2420 GCA_964599715.1 uncultured Verrucomicrobiota bacterium
CGAAACCCGAAACCTGAAACCAATAAGAAGCCTTGCTGGCGTTTTCGGGTTCCTGATGGCGAAAGCATCAGTTTCGTGGATGGTCACTTTGGCCCGCAGGAATACGTGGCGGGTCGTGATTTTGGCGACTTCGTGATCTGGCGGCCCGATGATGTGCCAGCGTATCAACTGGCCGTCGTGGTGGATGATGCGTTGATGGGCATCACCGAAGTGGTGCGTGGTGCTGATTTGCTGGTTTCCACTGCGCGCCAGCTATTGCTCTATCAAGCGCTCGGCTGGGAACCGCCCGCATTCTATCACTGCCCGCTGCTGACGGATGAGCACGGTGTCCGTTTGGCCAAGCGCAATGATGCTCTCAGTTTGAGGGCGCTGCGTGAGCAGGGCCGGGAACCGCATGCAATCGTGGCGGATTGGGTGAATGCGTTGAGTTGATAGATCAACCGCCCATCTGCATCCGGCCAATCAGATGGAAGTTAGATTGATAGACGCGTGAGCGTGTCCTGATGATCCGCAAATTCCACAGGTAAGCCGCCCATACCAGCAATAGTCCGGCCAGCAAGATCAGTGGACTTTCCGTCAGGGACCAAGGTGCCCCATCGGTTGACATCGCATGGGAAATGCCGACCAGTGCCGGGATGACCAGCATGGGCAGGAACATCGCCCACTTGATCCCGAAGTGCATGATATAGGTTACGAGCAGGCAAAACATGCCCGTACCGAAGATGAGCAGGGGAAAGCTCAACCAAGGGGCCGAGAAACTGCTATCCAAGAGCACATAGACTGCGAGTGGAGCCAATGCTCCGCCGATGGTGACCAGGCACAGGCCTAGATAAAGCAAGGCCAAGTGCGAACTCGTCAGGGGCAGGCTGCGCCAGTGTCTAAGCGTGGTCATCTGGGGTTGCAGCAGCATGATGCTGATGAAGAACAACGGGAAGAATATCAGCATGGAGACCGTTTGTGCCATTACCGGTGCGCGGAGCAGGCGCAGGACCAGTTGCATGCCGAGCTGCATCACTATGCTGAAGCCGACGGCGTTGCCGAAGGTGCGCGCAAACAGCCAGGTCAGGCCGTTCATGCCGCCAGCAGGCAAATTCGTGCTTGATGAGCGTGTAGCCGGTTTGGCGGTTCCCATTCCGTAGGCCCGGTTTCGCAGCATGGAGCTGCAGCGATGCCAACCGACGACGGCGCAGACCATTCCCGTGAGCATGATGCCTTGGGAGATTGGGGCTCCCAGATTTGCCGACTTCATAAACATAGGTGCCGAGAAACCTGCGCCAATGCCCAGTCCCCAAGCGCCACCCGACAGCGCGGCGATTATCTGTCCGCCCGCATTCTCTGGCGGACGATGCACCAGATAGGTCAGCACGACCAACATGAAGGCGCTCACGGCCATGGTGAGCAGGAAAAAACCAAGCAACTCACTCGCATTAAGCGGATGCTTCGCACCAAAAAGAGTAGCTATCAACACCCCGATAGCGGTCGCCACAGTGATGAACAAACTGCTCAACGGCACGCTGATGAACCAGAGGCTGGCGCTGAGTTCCTTCAGGCGGATGGGCAGGGTCAAGAGTGTGCGAGCATTGGTGCGGAAATTAAGCTCGGTGGCCAGCAGCACCGCTCCCAAGAACGCACCGCCAGCCAGAGGCAGTGCGGGGTGGTTCTTGGAAATGGAGAAACCTGCGCCCAGGACGGCAAACACGATGAAGCCCAACAGATAGGCCCACCACCAGCGCCGGTAGAAATCTTGCAGATACAGGAGATTCGGTTTCATATTCAGGATTTGGCAAGGGTGACGAACAGTTCTTCCAACGTGACGGGTGCTGAAGCGGTAGGCTGCGCGCCGAATTGCTTCAACCAATTGCCCGATTCTTCTCCGCGATCGACCAGCACACGGCAGCGTTGACCGTCTTGTTTGGCGAGCACGATGCCGGGTTGTTTTTGCAAGCGCTGCGGTTCGGTGGACTGGCAATCCACCATGCGATAGCGCTGGATGAGTTCCGCCGTCTCACCTTCCAGCAACATCCGGCCATCTTTGATAAAGCCCAGGCGGTCGGCGAAGCGCTCCACATCTGCCAGCGCGTGCGAGGAGATGATGACCGTGCGGTCTTCTTTGCCCACGGATTCCAGCAGCTCGGCGAAGAGTTCATGGCGGGCCACGGCATCGAGACCCACCGTGGGCTCATCCAAGATAAGGATGGGCGGTCGCCAGGAGAGGGCGAGGATCAGCGCGAGCTTGATCTTGCTGCCGAAGGAGAGGCTGGCGATCTTGTCTTCAATGCTGAGGCAGAAAACCTTGAGCAGATGTTCACAGTGACGGTCATCCCATGAGGCGTGGAAGCCTTTCACAAAGCGGATGGCATTGCCTACTTAGCCCCACATCTGGAAATTCAAGTCGGGGCTTACGTAGCCGATCTTTTGTT
>CAZRGY010000656.1:0-2411 GCA_964599715.1 uncultured Verrucomicrobiota bacterium
GAGATGCCTAACGATGGTTAACCTCCCATTTGGACGTTGGACGTTGGACGTTCGATGTTCGATGTTCGATGTTTCCGCACCTCACCGATAGATCCGCCGGTATCCCTGTTTCCACACCAGCTTTGACAACTTGCGCGAGACCGCGGCTATGCGTCGCTCCGTGAGTTTCGGGAATACGATGTGGAGTCCTTCATGCAAAACCGTATCGAGATATTCCTTCGACGGTTGTCGCGGGTCGATCTCGATCAAATTTTCTTCCTTGAAGGCCTGTCCCAAGGCCTTTTCCCGGCCCAGTTTGCGTTCCACAATCCTCATACTGCTCAGCTTTCCATTACGTCGTTATCCCGAACGCACCGGTAGTGGAGCAGACACCCTGGCCTGCTGTAGTCCGGTCACCTGTCAGACAGTATTTAGCCCCAAACCACTCAGAAGTCGAACCCTCCGTCCTAACCCCTTCTCCCCTAGTAAAATAGCGATAAAGGCAAAAAATGGTGAACTCGTCATTAAATCTACAATCAATTGGCCAATAACAAGTTACACAAAGCACATCACCCTGCTTTCCGCTTTAAAAACCGGATTCTTTCACGAAAAAAAATGTGAAAATACGGTAACGATGGGAGGCAGCTAAAATCTGACCATCTGCGCTCTGGCTCTATTTCAACCCAGTAACATCAGCCTTAACCCCTTACAGTTACGCTACTTAATTTACTCTACGGTCATTCTTCCGGCTCGCCTTTTCCCCAAACATCCATTAGCTTTTCGCATGCCTGTGGAACCGCGACATATCCTAATAGTCGGTGGTGGCGAGTTCGGCCTGACGACCGCACTGGCGCTGCGCCTGCGCGGTTGGCGGGTCACAGTGCTTGAGGCCGCCACGGTCCCCCGTCCCACCGCGGCCTCCACGGATATCAGTAAGGTCGTCCGGGTGGATTACGGAGCCGACGCATTGAACACTCGCCTCGGCGAACTGGCCCTCGAAGGCTGGCAGCGCTGGAATCACGATTGGGAACAACCCCTCTACCATGCCGATGGCTTCCTCGTCCTCACCCGCCATCCGCTCGCAGAAGGCACTTTCGAGGGTGATAGCTACCGCTACCTCACCACCCGTGGCCACGAGTTGGAACTACTGGACGCCGCCGCGATCTCCACCCGCTACCCCGCTTGGGCAAACGCTGGTTTTCAAGCTGGCTACCTGAACCCCATCGGCGGCTGGGCAGCGAGTGGTCTGACCATGGCCATCCTCGCCGCCAAGGCCAAGGCCGCCGGTGTCGTCATCCGCGAGCAGACCACCTTCGATTGTTTTCTGGAAAAAGACTCCCGCGTAGTCGGCGTGGAAGACAGCCATGGTGTGAAACATCGCGCCGACCTCGTGATGATCTCTGCCGGTGCTTGGACGCCTACGCTCCTGCCGCATCTCGGCAAGGTCATGCACGCCATCGCGCAACCCGTCTTCCATTTTAAAGTTGATGAAGCCGCCGCCTTCCAGCCACCTCGCTTCCCAGTCTGGGCAGCCGATATCGCCCGCACCGGCTGGTATGGTTTTCCTGCGTTGAACGATGGCACCTTGAAAATCGCCAATCACGGCCCAGGCCGCCGCATCCATCCCGATGCCCCCCGCGATGTCACCCCGGAAGAACTCGCCCACGTCCGGGCCTTCCTGAAGGAATCCCTGCCGCAGCTCGCCGATGCGCCCCTCATCAGCAATCGCCTCTGCCTCTATTGCGATACCTTCGACAGCCATTTCTGGATCGATCACGATACGCAACGTCCCGGTCTCATCGTCGCCGCGGGAGATAGCGGGCACGCCTTCAAGTTCGCTCCCGTGATGGGCGACCTGATCGCCGATGTTGTGGAAGAAAAAGACAATCCCCTCGCACAAAGCTTCCGCACCCGCGAGCCCATCGCCCAGACCGCCGAAGGCGCACGCTGGTCCGGAAAATCGTAGCTGACTCATGAACCCCAAAGGGGTTCAAATCATTCAGCCCAAGGTTGCGAGGCACGAGCTACCTTGGGTGAGCCACCAGAATGCACACTACCCTGAAAGGGTTGCGTCATCTCCCGCAACGAACTCACAACTCCCGCACCATCACCAGATCACAACGCTTCGCCGTGTGTCCCTCAGGTTCCGTCTTGCGAAAACCGTTTCGCTCATACAACTGCACGGCTTCCTTCAAGACACTGGCCGTTTCCAAGATCACGCGTTGATAGCCCAACCGTTTCGCCTCCGCTAAAGCCCGTTCCAATATGGCCCGCCCCTGCCCCTTCCCGCGCTTCGAGGGATGCAGATACATCTTCCGCAATTCACACGTCCGCTCATCCACCCGACCCAAGCCCGCCGAGCCGAAAACTTCATCCGCCTCATCCACCCACACCCCAAACCACCCGCCGCGCGCGAAGTAAAACCCCTCAAG
>CAZRGY010000657.1:0-2411 GCA_964599715.1 uncultured Verrucomicrobiota bacterium
AGGTCATGCCTGCGGGGTTTTTCTTTTTTTTGAGCCGGAGTTCCTGCCTAACAGGCCAACGGGTTGAAGGTTTTCAACCCGGGATGACGGGAGAAGACTTCATCATCTGTCACCATCACCAGCCGGTTGGCTATGGCGGTGGCTGCGATATAGGCGTCTGGTAGGGGGAAAGGATTGGACTGTTGGCGGCTGGAGATTTCCAGCTCCGCCCAAGCAACCCCGGTTTCAGAGTTGAAAGGAAGGATACGGCTGCCGAGCGATCTCTTGAATTTAGCAAACCAAGCCTCCAAATCCTTTCGTTTCTTGGCTTGGGGCAGTCTGCGTATGCCATATTCAATCTCAGCGATGACATGGGCACTGGTGGCCACATCTGAGGCGTTTGCCGTCAACCAGGCCAGCACTTTAGAGTCGCCACGATAAGCCAGGCTGAAAATATTGGTATCGACCAGATATCTCATACGCCGAAGTCCTTGGACTGGTAATACTGGTGATTGCGGCGGGGCAATTCGAAATCGTGGGGGCATTGTTGCAGGATGTTCAGCCAGTCGTCATCCCCTGATACCTGTTGCAAAGTGATGGTTTTTTGCTCGGCATCCACGCTGACCGTCAGTCGGGTATGGTTATCCCAATGCATCTGTTCACGGATCGTCTCCGGGATGACCAGCTGTCCGCGGGTGCTCAGTTTGACTACGCCAGCTACTTTATTTGCAACCATGCAGTAAGAATAAACTTACTGAGGGGGTTTGTAAAGCTGGTCATACATCCAGCTTTAGGAGCCTGCGGCGGAGCAGTTCCAACGCTTGTTGGGACGTGATGTATTTGAAGGTCTCGCGGTCGAAGGTGTTGAGCGGGTTGAGGACCACGGTATTCTCGCCATCGGTTAAAGCTATGAAGACGGTGCCGACTGGTTTCTCCGCTGTGCCACCAGTGGGGCCAGCGATACCGGTGACGGCGAGGGCGTAATCAGCTCCCGTGCGGTTGCGGGCGCCTTCCACCATAGCGCGCGCGGTGGCTTCACTGACGGCCCCATGCACGGCCAGAGTTTCAGCCGGGACGCCGAGGAATCGCTCCTTGGCTTCGTTGCTATAAGTGACGAGTCCGGCAAGCAAGACGGCAGAGGCCCCAGAGACATTGGTGAGACGATGGGCGATGAAACCGCCCGTGCAAGATTCGGCAAGGGCGAGCGTTTGCCTCCTTTCGGTAAGCAGCTTGACGATGGTGTTTTCCAGATTCTCATCTTCCTCGGCAAAGATGTGGCGGCCGATCTGCTGGTAAACGATATCGACGGCCTCCTGCACCGTCTCATCGGCACCGCAGCCTTCAAAAACGAGGCGCACATCTACCTCGCCCACCCGCGCGCAGTAGCCGATCTGCAGGCCCGCCTTGGTGAGATGGGCGAGGGCGGGAGCAATCTGTTCTTCTACGCGTGATTCACCCAAGCCGACGCTGCGCAAAGTGCGGCAGGTGAAGAGCGTATCGCGCGGGAACTCGCGATTGAGGAAAGGGACAACTTCCTCCAGAAACATCGGGCGCAATTCGCGCGGCGGACCGGGCAGCATGACGATCCATGTCGCTTTACGGTCGGCGCGATAAGGGTTCGGGTCCAGTTTCATCGCCAAGCCCGGGGCGGTGCCAAGGCGGTTTTCCAACACGAGCGCGCCTTCAGGGACGCGTGCTTGCACCAAGGTGCTAGGAGGCATGGGGCGTTTGCGACGGGTGAAGAAGCCTTCGATATGTGCGGCGATGCGTGGATCATCATGCAGCGGTTTGCCGAGGAGTTCGGCAATCAGATCGCGCGTGATATCATCCGAGGTGGGACCGAGTCCTCCGGTGCAGATGATGAGGTCGGCGTGTCCGGCGGCCTCGCGGACGGCGTTCTGGATGGCGCGGCCTTCATCAGCGATGGAGACCTGACGTTGCACCTGATAGCCACGGTCGGTGAGCTGGCGGCAGAGCCATTGCTGGTGAGTATTGAGGACACGGCCCAGCATCAGCTCGGAGCCGGTGTTGATGATTTCGATATTCACAATGTGTCTCCCTGCCTGGGCAGGTGGGCGCAATATAGGCAGAAATCGGCGATACGCCAGTTTTTGGAGGAAACCGGGGGCTGACACTCGTTGACTTAGGCGTGGGGCAAAATATAGTAACAGTATGTCGGCAATCGATAAAACTGAGGCGAAACGTCGCTTCATGGATTTTCTGGCGAAGAAGAACCTGCGCATCACGTCGCAGCGCCAGGCGATTGTGGACACGGTTTTCAGCACGGATAAGCATTTCACGGCCGAGCAGTTGCTGGAGTGGTCGCGGCTCAAGGACAAGTCCGTCTCCCGGGCTACGGTGTATCGCACGCTGCCCCTGTTGACGGAGAGCGGGCTGGTGCATGAGATGGATTTCGGCAAGGACTACAAGTT
>CAZRGY010000658.1:0-2410 GCA_964599715.1 uncultured Verrucomicrobiota bacterium
ATCTTGCTGCCCCCCCTCAATGCATCTCCACCTCGCACGAGCCGATGCCCTTGCGATAGTAGTTGAACTGCACATTCGGATGGTCAGCCAGCAGTGACATCGGCACCGCGCTGTCCACGATCTTGTTCGCGATCATGAACGCAGTGAGGCGTTGGCCGAACGGATTGTCATGATTGCCCGCGTGCCAGATGGACACCTTCTCCGCCTTCCAAGTCTCGTAAGGCCCGACCGTCACGGCCTGTGTAGGCACGAGCGTCACATTGCCGCCACCTGAGGTGCGGGCATTCTGCGCGATCGTCACCGGATGCAGGTCCACCACTCGCGTGGTCAGCTTGCGATACTCGGCTGGCGATGGCGGCGCGTCCTTGTGCTTGCCCTTGCGACGCAACGGATCATTGAAAGCCCAGTGTTTGATATCCCCCTGCCCGCCTTGCATCACCACACAGCGGACGCCCGATTCCCAAGTCTTGCGATAGGCAGCGGTGTCGGCATTCGGGAAATGCAGGTTCGCATCCGGCATCACCAACTTCTTGTTGATCTTGTTGAAGCACATCTCGCGATCGCACTTCTCGAAGGAGAGCGGATGCGTCACCGGCACGGACTTCCCATCGATCACCCACTCGTCCATGCCCCAGAAATGCGCGTCATGCAGTTTCAAACCCATCTCGTTCACGATGCGCGGCACCAGCGGCAACTGTTCCGTGGGCCCGATAGGACCACAGATGCCCGCCGGATTATCCGGTGTGGCTTGTTTCCACGCATGGATGTATTCCAACGCCTCAGCACAGTAAAAATCCTCCAACGTATCGTAGAACACCACTTTGAAGCCGGGCCGCGAGAGCTTGAGCAGCTTCTCCGGTGTCAACTTGGCCGCAGCCTGGATGATGTCGGTGTCGAGCGTGGTGTAGTCCCACCAGTCCGGAGCGAGCGAGCTTAGTTTACGAGGCATGAGTCAGTGGATAGTTTAAGGTTGAGAGTTGAGGTTCTTATCCGGCTGTTTTCAGAGATTTTTCATACGCCTTATTGATCAGGCAATTCTTTCCGAGCGCATCGGCAAGCGGATCGATCTCATTTGCTGCGAAACCATAGTGCAAGTGACGACGCCAGCCTTCAGCGTGAGTGAACTTCTTGGAGAGTTTGCCCACGGCGCGGGACATATCATCCATCGCCTGCAAGTAAGAGTTCATGCCCTGGCTCGCATCCAACCAGCCTTGCTGGCTCTTGTGCGCGGCCAAGGAAGCGAGCTTCGTCTCCTGCACGGCTGTCGTATTCACAAACGAACCCGGAATGATGCGCTTGCGCAGGCCATCGCAGAGCCCGTGCGGCATGGCGTGATAGATGGTCACGTCATGCTGATATACGGGACGACTCGGCGTGGACTTAAAGTTCGGCATGCCGTGCGTGAACGCCGCTGTCACCGCGAGGCGACACGTGTTCATGTGGTCCTCCATGTAATCCTGCGGCGAATGCGTCAGGACGATGGCAGGCTTCACTTCCCGGATAACTGCGGAGAGTTTCCGTAGCGTCTTGATGTCGTAGAAGATTTCCAGGTCGTTGCACATCGGCGCGTGCCACTGTGCTCCGAGGATCTTCGCAGCGTCCTGCGCTTCTTTGCGCCGGATTTTCGCTGTCTTCGCCGGGCTGTATTCCAGACTGCCGCAGTTGCCGGTGGAGAGATTCAGATAATGAATCTCCCACCCCGCCGCTTTGAGCTGGAGCAACGTCCCCGCCATCACGAACTCGATGTCATCCGGATGCGCGGCGATGGCGATGGCGGTTTTGCTCATGCCAGAAACTTACAGCTTCACCGTCTTGCCCGTCGCCGCGGATTTGTCCGCTGCGAACAGCACCTTATGGCTCGCCACCGCATCCTTCAGGCTCGTCAACGGCATGTCCTTGCCCTTGTCGAGAGCATCAAAGAAGGCTTGGAACTGCGTCTGATACGGATGATCGGACACGTCGCCGGAATCCAGCATCTTCATGGAGAGCTCGCTCCACTTGTGCTTGTTCAGGCCGTTCACCTTCATGGAGTGGAACTTGTTATCCAGCAAGCTGCCCTCGCTGCCCACCAGATGCGTGTGGAAGTAGTAAGGCTGCAAGCAATCCACCACCGCCGAGCACTTGCCCACCGCGCCGTTCTTGAACTTCAAGATGGTCACACTGGTGGTCGTGTATTCGTATGGCTTGAAGATCTTGCTCTTGGACTTCGTGTCGTAGCTCGTCACCTCGGTCACTTCGCTGCCCATGCAGAGGAGCAAGGCATCCAGCGCGTGACAACCGGCCGTCAGCAAGGAACTGCCGCCATCTTTCTTGTGTGCCATGACGCATTAACTCCTGCTTCAGACCGAAATCGTGTCGATGCGGATTTCGGTGTAGTTCTGACGATGGCCCTGGTGCTTCTGGTAGTGCT
>CAZRGY010000659.1:0-2408 GCA_964599715.1 uncultured Verrucomicrobiota bacterium
CTCTCCTTGATTGGCTTTGGCGTTCATTGTCATCCAGACCTTTGGGGCTGGATGACAGTTTTATTTTCACTCAAGAAACCTGCATGAATCGGCTTCTGTTGCTCGGGATCATCAATGGAGTGCTGGCTTTGGTCCTCGGGTTCTTTGCGATACCGGCGGCTCAAGCGCTCTGGTTGATGACCCACGCGGGCTATTGGGTCATCCTCGCGACGACCGTCGGGTTCTTTTGGGCTCTCTTTCCCGTGGCGCGAAGGGCCATTGCTGAAAGCAGGCCCGAGCCGGCGGAATGGCGCTCCGCGGCAGTGGTTCCTGCCGGCTGGCTGATGCTGCTGATGCACGAGCCCTTCGGGTTCAAGATCATCATGGATGAGGTCATGCTTCTCGGCACGTCAATGAGCATGCATTTGGACAAACTGGTCCAGACACCCTACCGCGGACACGATATCCAAGGGGCCTTTGTGATTGTGGAGGGGATGATCGACAAGCGGCCGCTGTTTTTTCCGTTCGTCCTTTCGGTGATGCACGACGTGGCTGGCTATCGTCCGGAGAATGCGTTCTGGTTAAACGCCGCCCTCGGTCTGGTGTTGCTCGCGCTGGTCTATCTTATCGGCCGCAAGTTGGCGGGCAGGTTGGCGGGCATTGCCGGCGTTCTTCTGTTCTCTGGTTTGCCATTGCTGGCCCAAAATGCGAAGGGAGGCGGTTTCGAATTGCTCAACCTCGTCATGATCGCGGTGACACTCTGGCTGGGCCTGCGCTACACGGAGAGACGGGGACCGCAGGAGCTTTCCGCGTTGTGTCTGTCAACTGTCCTGCTGGCCCAAACCCGCTATGAGTCCGCCCTCTTCGTGTTTCCAGTAGCATTAATCATTTTATGGGGGTGGTGGCGGGACGGTCGGCCGGTCGCTTCGTGGGCGTTTGCTTTCACGCCGTTGCTCTTGTTGCCCGTTCCGCTGCTGCAAAAAATTTTCCATTTGCGGGAGGCATCGTGGCAGATGTTCAGCAAGCCGGGTGTGGAGGCTCCGTTTGGTTTCGACTATTTTCTGCCCAACCTCGCTCACGCCTCGGAATTCTTTTTCAATACGACGGGAGGCCAGCCAAATTCCCTGCTGCTCTCAATCCTCGGACTGCTCGGGGGCGGCTTTTTCCTCCTTCATTTGATTCGAACGTTGCCGCGTCTTCGCACCGAGGAGACGTCGATGGCGGGCGCCACGCTCTTTAGTTTCGGGCTGGTCGCGCTTTTTCTCCTCCTCATGGGCTATTTTTGGGGCCGGTTCGACGATCCGGTTATTTCCCGCCTGAGCCTGCCGCTCCACTTGCTCTTTCTTCTCTTCGTTTGGCTGGCGGTGCCGAAATTCCCGCGACCGAACGGCGCCTGGGTGACCATTATTATCGCTGCGGTCGCGCAGCTCTGGGGCCTGTCCATCCCCTCCATGGCGAGCCATGCCTACACCCTGAACTATGTTCACGGACGGGAGGTCGAGTGGCGGCGGGAGTTCATGCGAGGGCGTCCGGAGCGCGATTATCTGGTCATCGATCCGAACTCCATTGTGTGGATCACCCATCGTATCTCGAGCACCCCGCCCGTGCAGGCGAGGGTCCGCAAGGAGGCAATCATCTTTCACCGCCAGAATCGAAGCTTCAGCGAAATCTATGTCTTTCAGCGCTTCGATTTGGAGCCGACCACCGGCAAAATGAGGATTGTGGAGGATTACGATCTTGGCCCGGACTATGTGCTGGAAACGGTAGTCGAACGAAGACTCCATCCCTATACGCTCAGCCGTATCAGCCGGGTAATAGAGATTCGCGACGGACCGGCGAGTGAGGTTGCCGCGGTTCACCGAGGGGTGGCATCTGATCCAGTTGAAGCGGAAAAATTGAAAAGAGCCTACTGGGATAATTGGCTGCGCAATTTGCCGTAAGGATGGCCGCCCGTCCCCGCCAAGGCCTGCGACCTTTCCGATATCGTCCCGTGCAACGCCCCCTCAATGAAGGCTTCCGACTGGTTCTGCTAGCGCTGTCAATTGTTGCCGCGCTTGGTTTGGGATTCCTCGCATTTACCCCAGACGAAGCGGAAAAGCTGATTCTGCGATATGGTTATTATGGCATTGCCGGAACATTTTCCTGGTTTGCCATCGCTGCGGTGCGGAGCTGGCGTGAATGCCGCCAGACATTGCGAGAAGCGGTGTCACCTTCCGCTGTCAGCGCGAACGTTTGGTATCGGCGGCCGTGGTTCTGGCCCGCGTTGGCGATTATTGCGGCCACCGGGCTCTGTCTTTTGGCGGAGCCGGCCCGGGCAAAAGTGCTCTACGACGAATACGTGCTGCAGGCCACCGCACTGCAAATGCACCTTACCCGTGAAGTCGGCACGTTGGTGCGCGGTTACGAAGTCAACGGAGTCTTCCTTCCGA
>CAZRGY010000660.1:0-2401 GCA_964599715.1 uncultured Verrucomicrobiota bacterium
TTGTGCGAGCAGCCGGTGATAAGGCGGTCACGGTGCGACTGGATGCCATCAATGCAATCGCCACTTTTCCAGCGGAGGCCGCTCCAGCTACCCTGCCCCTCTCGCGCTTGCTCGCGGATGAGGAGCAATGGGTACGCAGCAGTGCAGCGTTTGCTCTAGGCCAGATCGGAGAAGGAGCCAGTGAGGCCGCACCCGCTTTACGCGAAGTCCTGCATGATCCATCCGCTCATGTGCGGGTCACGGCCGGGACGGCTCTCTGGAAGATCACCGGCAAGAGTGATGGCTTGGTGCCGGTGTTTCTGGGTGCCTTGAAGGAATCCGACCTGCGGTTGCGGAACTACGCTGCGCAGTCACTGATGCAACTGGGACCGGCCGCGTACCCGCATACGATGGCAGTGTTTGCTGTCTTGAAGGACGAGTTTGAACCGGGGCGCTATCATTCGGTCTTACGCTTGTTAGGAGACGCTGATGAAACCTTGCTGCCTTATCTGGAACCGGCCTTGAAGGATACCGATGCGCGTATCCGCGGAGCAGGAGTTTTCGTATTAGGAAGATTGGCCGAACGGCAACCGGAGGCGCTCAAGCTGCTCAGGCTTTCCCTGAAAGACAGCGATGTCAGTGTGCGGGAGGCGGCTGAGCGGGCGTTGCGTAATCTGGAACTGAATGGTGGAACAGGTGGGAATTGAGCTACTAAGCGTCAACGGAGGTGGCATCGGGATACGACGGCAACGTCTTCCGATACTCATGATACCGCCAATATTCGACCGTCAGGATTAGAGCGTACATCAACACCACAGCCAGAGGGAAAATGATAACTTCGTATATTTCGTCAGACACGAATTTCAAATACCCAGCAGCGAAAACCAACAATCCTATAGCCGCAAAACCAACGACCGGCCACACTCCAAAATTCTTGGGTCTTTCCGGCAATTTGGGTTCTATTCCGTCCTCCAGAAAAATAGCCAGCCCGTATAATGTCCACGCAATCAGCATGGAGCCTTTGGTGCCCATGAACCAGCAAAAGCCGGTCAGGCAAATCCACCTCAGAGCAAATCTGACGGGAATGGATAGCATACTCTAGGAATGATTCCCTCAATCCCATCTGTCAATCTGACCGTTTGTAACCGTCTTCATCAGAATTGTGGGGTGAATATCTAGATTTAGACATTTTTTCGAATTTCGATTAACCTTTCTCACGATTTTAGCTGCCTGAATTAACGGCAGATTTCGATTGAATGAGACGGCGGATTGCCGCGGAATAGACGCCTATTTTATGAAGTTGGACGACGCACAGAAAAAGACGGTTATCGGCTGGATTGACCAGGGTTTGAAACTCGCCGAGATCCAGAAACGTCTCAGCGCCGAATTGGGCCTGAACCCGACCTATATGGAGCTGCGTTTCCTGGTGGATGACCTGAAGGTGATGCCCAAGGACCCGGAGCCGCCCAAGCAAGAGCAACCACCAACTGCTCCCAAGGCTGCGGCTGAGGGTGAAGAGGGTTATGACGAAGCCACGCCTGCTCCGGCACCAGTTGCCGGCGGCACCGGCAAGGTCTCCGTCAGCGTCGACCAGATCACCCGCCCCGGAGCGATGATCAGCGGCAAGGTGACTTTCAGCGACGGCAATACCGCCGAGTGGTATCTGGACCAGATGGGCCGCCTCGGGGTGGTACCTGCGGTGCAGGGCTACAAGCCCACGCAGGAAGACGTCCAGAGCTTCCAAATGGAATTGCAGGCCCAGATCCAAAAGATGGGCTTTTAAGCATCGCTTATCCGCAATATTGGCTAAGCGCTGAGCAAGGCAGTGGTTTACGTTTTTCGGCCTTGTGTTTGAGTAAAAGAAACAGTTTCAACGTCACAGTATCAATCGATTATGGACCTGACCCGCACCGCCTTCGGCACCTGGAATGGTGGCCGCTTCATGCACTTCGGCGAACCGGTGAGCGACGAGCGTTTCGTCTCGCTCATCCGCCTCGCCTACGATTCCGGCATCCGCACTTTCGTCACCGCCGATGTCTATGGCACCGGCGCGGCCGATGAGATGCTCGGCAAAGCGCTCGCCGGCATCCCGCGCGACACCTACTGCCTGGTGGGCACCATCGGGCACGATTTCTACGAAGGCAAACGCGAGGGCTCGAAAGGCTTCCCGCGCTTCACACAACCCGCCCTGCGCGGACCGGAGAAGTATGCGGACTACGTGAAGTTCGCCACCGAGAAAGCGCTCGAGCGCTGCCAGGCGTCCAAGTTTGACCTGCTGTTCCTGCATAATCCTGACGCGATCGGCTACACCAGCGAAGCCGTGTGGAAAGCCATGGAACAAATGAAAGACCAAGGGCTGACGGACCGCCTCGGTGTCGCACCGGGACCCGCGAACGGTTTCAGTCTCGATATCATCAATTGC
>CAZRGY010000661.1:0-2393 GCA_964599715.1 uncultured Verrucomicrobiota bacterium
TGGTCCAATTACTACGAGGTGAACAGCAAGGTGATCTCTGTCCCGGTCAATCAGGTCAAGGAAGCCAAGCTCAGCGACGTCTGCACGGTGAAGGTAAAGAACCTCGGGAACTCCCGCTTGGAGGCTGATCTTTTCGGTAAAGGCAAGCCGGTCAGTAACACCAAAGCGAAGCTGGAAAAATGGGTTATCTTGGCCGGTGAAGCGAAAAATGACACCGGCTGGTTTGTGGTGATCCGTAAAGCGCCTAAATCCAAGTAGTTAGATTTGTTTTCAGCCCGCGTCTGAGAGTTTTCAGGCGCGGGCTTTTCTTTTTGGTGAAATTTGGAGTTCCTACATTGGGGCTTATGAGGGGAGGTCTTACAACGTTTTGCGGTGGCAGTATCCTGACCCCACAAGGAATAGTGGTTTTAGGGCCAGAATTCCATTGTCTTGCGAGGCCGTTTTCAGTAGATTTTCACTGTTCTGTAACACGGGGTCCGATTGCCGCAGGCTTCGCCATTTTTGGCCCGCAGAAACCACCAAAAAAGCAAGCACGGACGGCCTTAGTGTAGCAAGTGATATGAGCGAAACTTACGACGCATCTAAATTGGGTAAATTGGAGGGCTTGGAGGCCGTCCGCAAGAAGCCGGGCATGTATATTGGTGGTACGGACGAGCGCGCCCTGCATCACTGCGTCTCCGAAGTGCTGGATAACTCTGTGGACGAGCATCTGGCCGGACATTGCAAACACATCGGGGTGACAATCCACGTGGACGGTTCCATCTCCATCCGTGACGATGGTCGTGGTATCCCGGTGGACATCCATCCGCAATACGGCATTCCCGGCGTGGAGATGGTGCTTACGACGCTTCACTCGGGCGGCAAGTATGGCCAGGGCGGATACAAGTTCTCGGGCGGCACACACGGTGTCGGTGCCAAATGCGTGAATGCCGTTTCTGAGTGGTTTGAAGTGGAGGTCAGCCGCAATAACCAGGTGTATCACATGGAGTTTGCGCAGGGTAAGACCGTCAAGAAGCTGGAGGTCATCGGCAAATCCAAGGCCACGGGCACCTTGATCACTTTCAAGCCCGATCCGGAAATCTTTCGCGAGACGGTGGAGTTCAAGTTCGACAAGATCAGCCAGCGCCTTCGTGAGTTGGCGTTCTTGAACTCCGGCTTGGAGATCACTTTCACCGACGAGCGGGCGGCAGAAGCCAAGCAGGAAGTCTATTTCTACAAGGATGGCGTGGAGGAATTCGTCCGGCAGCTCAACAAGAGCAAGGCCGTGATCCATCCTAATCCGATCGCTTTCAAAAAAGAGACCCACGTCCTGACGGATGAGAAGCAGGCGGAGATCCATGTGGAAGTCGTGTTGCAATATAACGACAGCTACAACGACCAGGTGCTCTGCTACACGAACACCATCCACAATCCCGATGGCGGTGCCCATCTTTCCGGTTTCCGCAGCGCGCTGACTCGTTCCATCAATCAGTACGCGAAAGGAAACAGCCTGCTGAAGGATAAGGACCCGCAGATCACTGGTGACGATGTGCGTGAAGGTCTGTCCGCTGTCATCTCCGTGAAGCACAGCGATCCGAAGTTTGAATCCCAGACTAAGGTGAAACTGATTTCCCCGGAAGTCGAAGGGATCGTTAGTTCTGTCGCCTACGATGGCTTGATGACCTACTTCGATGCGAATCCGCAAGTCGCGAAGCGTATCGTGGAAAAAGGACTCAATGCCGCCCGCGCGCGTGAGGCAGCTCGCAAGGCGCGTGAAGCAGTCCGCAAGACCGCCCTGACTGGTGGTGGTTTGCCGGGTAAACTGGCGGATTGCTCCGATCGCGACCCGGTGAATACCGAGTTGTACATTGTCGAAGGTGACTCGGCCGGTGGCTCCGCCAAGCAGGGCCGTGACCGTAAGTTTCAGGCCATCCTTCCTATCCGCGGTAAGTTGATCAATGTGGAGAAGGCGCGTCTCGATAAGGTGCTGCAGAATAACGAAATCCGCACCATGATCACGGCGGTGGGCACGGGTATCGGTGCCGGTGAAGGTGAAGGCGCCTTCAATCTCGAAAAGCTCCGTTACCACAAGATCATCATCATGACGGATGCCGATGTGGACGGCTCACACATCCGCACGTTGCTGCTGACGTTCTTCTACCGTCAGATGCATGACCTGATCAAACAGGGTTATGTCTATATCGCGCAGCCGCCGCTTTACTCGATCACTCGCAAGAAGCGCACGGATTACATCGATGACGATGTGCAGTTGAACCGGCTCTTGATCCAGACCGGTTCCGAGGAGGTAAAGTTGCGGAATCTGGCGGACGGTATGGAATTCAGCCAGAAGCAACTGGAAGAGATATTGGAATTGCTGGAGTCATTGGACAAGCACGCCACGTACATCCGCCGGC